>JBGVIG010000086.1:0-2059 GCA_045122995.1 Eubacteriales bacterium
CTAAGCACCCGAATGCCGAACTGGAAGAAAAGATCGAATATCTTATTGATCGCATTGAGAAGCATCAAGGTGAAGACGGTTATTTTAATATTTGGTATACAGTCAAAGAGCCTGACTGCAGATGGACAAAACGTGAGAACCATGAGCTTTATTGCGCAGGACATCTTTTTGAGGCGGCTGTCGCTTATGCTGAGGCGACAGGAAAAGAACGCTTTTTGCGTTGCATGGAAAAATATGCGGATTATATTTACAAAGTTTTTGTGGAGGAAGACAGCGCAAAATTCTCCTCTCCCGGACATGAAGAGATCGAGCTTGCGCTCGTTCGTATGTATCAGTACACGGGAAAGAAGAAATATCTCGATCTCGCGGCGCATTTTATCAATTTGAGAGGCGTTTCTGAAAAAGACGATCATTTGCGTATTTATCAATCACATTTGCCTGTCCGTGAACAGAAAGAAGCCGCAGGACATTCTGTTCGTGCCGTCTATCTTTATACAGCGATGGCGGATCTTGCACGCGAATTGAACGATGACGATTTACGCTCTGCATGTGAGGCACTTTACCGTGATATCGTTACGAAAAAAATGTACGTTACGGGAGGAATTGGCTCGTTCTATAGAGGAGAAACCTTTTCCAAACCTTATGATCTTCCCAACGCGGAGGCATATACCGAAACTTGTGCAGGGATCGGGCTGATGTTTTTCTGTCAAAGAATGCAAACGCTTTGTAATGATGCGACTTATGCGGATACGATAGAAAGAGTTTTTTATAATGGTATGATTTCGGGGCTTTCTTTGGAAGGGGATGCTTTCTTTTATGAAAATCCTTTGGAGATCACGATGCTTGAGCATTTTTCCAACGATCATGGAACACGCCGTTTTCCGATTACACAGAGAAAAAAATCTTTTAGTTGTTCCTGCTGTCCGCCCAATATCAACCGTTTGCTTCCTAAACTTTGTGAATATATCTACGGTATTGACGGCGATACGCTTTATGTAAACCAGTTTGTGTCTTCCAAACTTGATAATGGTACTGTTCGTTGTGAAATGACCACGGATTATCCCGTAAATGGAAAGATTTTGCTTCGTGTCGAAGGTGTGAAAAAGATTGCCGTGCGGATTCCTTCTTGGTGTGCAAGTTATCAGCTGAACAAAGCGCACACCGTGCAAAACGGTTATGCGATCTTTGATAATGATGGCGAAGCGATTTTGGAACTGGACATGACACCTTTTGCCATTCGCTCCAACGTAAAGGTCGTAAGAGATGCAGGTAAACTTTGTGTGCAGGCAGGGCCTATTGTTTACTGCGCGGAAAGCGTGGATAATGGTGAAAATCTTCATGCACTTGTCATTTCTGCTGATTTTACAAGCCATGCGATTTATGACAAAAAATATGGCTTGAACACCTTGGAGATTGAAGGCTTCCGTTACACGGACCGCGACGACACACTCTACACACGCGCTGATGCGAAAAAGACTGTGCTTCTTCCCACAAAGATCAAGATGATCCCCTATCACGCTTTTGCTAACCGTGGAGAAACCGATATGCTTGTATGGTTCAAAGAAAAGAACTGATTGAACTTAGAAAAAATGAGAAATTCTTTCCCGAATTTCTCGTTTTTTTGGCATTTATTTCCCCTAATTGCTTGAACCCTTTGTAAAAGCGATCGTGTCCACACTGATTCGTGTGGTGGAGATCACTTTACGAAACGATCTTGCGATTCAAGCCATCAAGAGGCTCAAAAAAAGAAACGCCGACGCTTTTATTTCAGCCCCATGGGAAATGAAAGATTTATGCAAGCGGAAACGATGCGTATGAGTTTTACCGGTGCGGAAGAAAATGTTTGTGGGGAGCTTTCTCTTTGGGGAGAGGACGTTTCCTTTGTCACCAACTATGTAACGGTGGAAGAAATACAAAAACTTGCAAATAACGGCGGGACTGACGTGAAGCGTTGACTGCGCGAACGGAAAGAGGGACTATTATGGCAAACTATCCTGTTTATAAAGAATACGATTCTCATCAGACCGAATATCGAAATTACGATGAAGCGATGATGCCT
>JBGVIG010000087.1:0-2596 GCA_045122995.1 Eubacteriales bacterium
ATGTGAATAACTGTGATATAGATATAGACAAAAACAAAGCGCTTTGAAAAAAGAGGCTCTTTGAGAAAAACCATCGGAGAATCTCCGATGGTTTTTCTCCTGCGATAAATTCATCAAAACAGTTGACAAACCTATAAAAAAGGGGTAAAATGACAGCGTAAATTATTTTTCCAAGGAGGATTTTCTCATGGTTGATATTGATATCATGCTCAGAAAAACACACGCTTATCACGATGAAAAAAGCGGCGAGGACTATACGCTGCCTTACAGAGTCTATTATCCCACCGGCTATGACGTAAACGATCTTAAAACATATCCCATCTTGTTCTTTCTTCACGGTCACGGCGAATGCGGAACGGATAACCGTTTGCAAATTCGTGTTCTTGAGAAAGAAAATCGTCTTTTGAATATGGTGATGGAGTGAGATGATTGCATTATCGTCGCTCCTCAGTGTCCCTGCAATCCCAAATACGAATGGGTTCCGCTCAATCACGCGTGGTCCACAGGTTCCCGTGAACTGACGGAAGAACCGACCATTGGTCTTGCGGCGGCAACATCGCTGCTCAAAACTTTTCTTGCAAGCGGTAAAGTCGACCTTACTCGCGTATACGGTGCAGGCATTTCCATGGGTGGCTACGGTACATGGGAGTTGATCACAAGAAACGCAGAACTTTTTGCAGCGGCGATTCCTGTATGCGGCTCGGGCATTCCCTCTTTGGCAAGTCGTCTTGTGGACGTTGCGATTTGGGCTTTCCACGGCGAAAAAGACAATACTGTCCCCGCACAAGGCTCCAGAGATATGGTGGAAGCCATCACAGTCGCCGGCGGCAAAAAGATCAAATACACCGAATTTCCCGGCGTATGGCACGATAGCTGGATTCCTGCTTACAAAACCGAAGGGCTCGTTGATTGGCTTTTCGAACAACACAAATAATAGCACTAAAGAAAGCTTTCCCGCATGGAGAAAGCTTTTCTTTATTGGCATATTCCGCCCCGAAAAAATCGGGAAGCGACTTCTCTTTTCCCGTATAATGATAATCGGAGGTGAACAGAATGGATAAACACTTGAACGATACGATTCTTTATATTGAAAAGCATCTTTGCGATGAGATCGACCTGCAGGAGATCGCAAAATTATCCTGTGTGACAGCAGACAGCTTTCTTCGCTTTTTCAGCTATATCACAGGCATGACGCTTAAAGAATATATTCGCAGAAGACGTTTGACGCTTGCCGCCAATGATCTTCGCGATACCCATGAAAAGGTAATTAATATTGCCGTGAAATACGGTTATGACAGCGCTGACGCTTTTTCAAGGGCATTTCAAAATCAGCACGGCATCACGCCCACGATTTATCGGAAAACCGGTAGTTCGCTCAAAATTTATCCTCCTGCTTCCTTTCATATCATAGTCAAAGGAGCAAAAGAAATGAACTTCAAATTGATCGAGCTTCCCGAAATGACGGTTTACGGAATCTCCAAGTCTTACGATGGTCAAGGCTACAAAAATCGAGAAGAACTACGTAATGCCATGTGGACAGAAGGGATCATCGACGCACCCGGCATCATTTGTGACAGTGAATGGAATCGTCCTAATGAGACGGTTTATGATGGTATCTGGTACGGCGTCTGGCATGACGGAAATTACATGATCGCACGCGAAAAAGAACATGTGAAAAACGAAAATCTGGAAGCATATAAGATTCCGACAGGTATGTACGCAGTTTTTGTGACAGATCGCGGCGGTTTTGCATGGGAAGAGTTCCCAAAACTTCGTACACTTATTTTCGATTCATGGCTTCCCACCTCGGGATATAAACAAAAAAGCGATCTCGCCATTGAGGTTCTGCATCTCTGGCAAGATCATGCTATACGGCAGAAAAATCGTTACTATGAGTTTTGGATTCCCGTAGAAAAAATGAACTGATGAAAAAAGACAGCATGGCACACTATGCTGTCTTTTCTTAATCAAATTTTAATGAGTTTTTCCACTTTTGCTTTCTTATCAAGTTCTAATTTACCGCTGTATTCAAGCGTCCCAATCTCACAGTCTTTGCCGATCTTTGCATCAATAGCACGAACCGTTTGGGCAACGGTGTTCTCCAAATTCACGGTATCCGCTTCAATGACCGAGGTTTTAAAAACAGAAGACAGCTTTTAAAAAAAAACGAAAAATGACACTTTTTGACCGCATTTCACCGTCACGTTTCCGCCACCCACAGAGCCAGCACGGCTTTCGCAGTTTGAACCATCAAGACGAAGCTCAATATTCTCCGCATTGATCAATCCTGTCACGGTAAATGCGCCCGAAATGTCCAAAATCTCCGAAGAAATATCGCCAGCAACGTGCACAGCACCGGCAAATTTTATATTTCTTGCTTCCAAAGAATCTCCGAATTTTATAGAGCCAGAACCATGCACGGTATCCGCTTTCGCACCACCTTCTGCCTTGAATGAACCGGAAACTTTCATGAGTTCTTCACAGTCGATCCTGCCTTGTGCTTTCGCTGCTCCCGAACAAGAAAAACTATTACACTTGATATTCCCCGTAATTTTTGCACTTCCGCTACAACGAACCACATGATATTCCCCACCAC
>JBGVIG010000088.1:0-2760 GCA_045122995.1 Eubacteriales bacterium
AGTGTGAGCTTGCTGTCTGTCGCAGTCCAAATGATGTTGATCACTTTGCCGCCGTAGAAATAGTAGCCGGAGCCGGTGCCTACGGTGTCAATGTCGGTCATGTAAGGATCGTTTTTGATGCCGGTAAGTTCGCAGTCCACGTCCGTGAAGAGTGTGATCACGTTTGTGAAAGCGAGCTGTTCTTGTGTCTTGGAGCCTGCGTCAACGTGTGCCTTTCCGTCTTGATAACGGAGATATTTGTTAAGAGCAGCATCGTATTTGTAGCTTACGAATTTAACGCCTGCGGCACCGTCGCAAGTGAACTCAAGGTTAACAGTCGTCGCGTCAGAAGCGCCTGCCATGCTCTTTTCCGTGCCGTAAGTCACGAATTTGAGGCTTTCCTTTGCGGAGCCGACAAAGTCGCCTGTGAATTTAGAATATTTGGAAGAAAGGAGAGCTTCCAAAGCTTCGGGCTTGTAGATGGTGTCGTACTGAAGGTCGTCACGGTCGCCGTGGTTGTCGATCGTGCCGTATCTTTCACCGTTTTCTGCCTGCGCGAAGTGGGGCTCGAAGCATGTATCGATATAACCCCAACGGCTACCAAGGCGTTCTTTTGCAAGGGTATAGAAATCGCTGTAATCGTTGTATGCACCGCCGTGGCACATAAGAACAGCGTTGTGGTATGCCGCAAAATCAAGATGATAATCTCTGCCCGAACGAATGTTGCAGACAGTGTCTACAGACTCGGGGTTTGCGATGACCATGAGGAAACGAGTGATGCCGGGTGCTACGAGTGTTTCGTAAAGAATGTCTGCATCAGCAAGACCAGTCTGGTTCGCATAGCTTGCGGGAACGTTATCCACAACGATAGCGAGCGGTCTTTGTGCGGCAAGATTTACCTTGCTGGGCTGACCGGTGAGTGCGTTTTCGTAATCGCCGACGATGGGTTCATCTACGTTGGGTTTATTTACCGAAGTGGTTTCTGCCGTAGTAGTTTCTGCAGTGGTAGTAGTGCTTTCGGGAGTCGAAGCTGCCGTAGTGGTGCTTTCGGGAGTCGAAGCTGCTGTAGTATCTTCAAAACCGGGGAGAACACCCAAAGTGGTGGTTTCGTCAGCATCGGGAGTATCGCCACAGCCCGCAAACATTGCGCAAGCCGAAGTAGTCATAAGCAAAGCCATGGAAGCACTGAGAGCTTTTTTTGCTTCTTTTTTCATGTTTTACCTCCTGTACCGTTTCATTGCAAACGGTTTATTTTTTATTTTTCTTTTATCATGCTCTAGAAAATGCAAGTTTCATGTTCAAATGTCCGTGATATTTATTTCTATATAAAATATCTAACATATTTACATCATATCACAAATATGCTTGCTTGTCAAACATATTTTATCGCCAAAAGAGATTATTTTTCGCTTTCTTTCGCATTTTTTGCCTCTTTGCGGCGCTTTCGAAGTACCGCAAAAAAATCAGAAAGCAACAAAGCACATTCCTCTTCCAAAATGCCTGCATAAATTTCGGGCTTATGGTTGAGTCCGAAGCCGTTCATATCGAAAAGCGTGCCGAAAGCTCCCGCTTTTTTGTCGGAAGCGCCATAATAAACAGAAACGATACGCGAATTGACGATGGCACCCGCGCACATCGGGCAAGGTTCCAACGTAACATACATTTCGCAGCGCGTCAGACGCCAGCCGCCGAGCTTTTTGCAGGCTTTTTTGATCGCTTTGATCTCCGCGTGGCAAAGGGCATTCTTGTCGGTTTCTCTGGTGTTATAAGCACGGGCGATGATCGTTCCATGGCGCACGATGACAGCACCGACAGGAACTTCGCCCTTCTCTGCCGCCTTTTTCGCTTGCTTGATGGCGGCTTTCATATATTTTTCCGCATTCTGATCCATAAAACTATCCTCCGAGCAGAATATTTGCCGCAAGTGCCAGCGCAAAGAAAAGGATCATCGGCGCTGTCCAGAAAGAAGACGACGGGTGCGCCAGCTTATCGTCATCGTCAAAAAGTGCCACAAAAGTCATTTTGAGCAGAGGCAATCCTGCGGCAAGCATCAGCACGCAAGCGCCGAAAAGTCCCTGCATCAACGTCGGTGCATGCGACGGAACGAACGCACCCAACACCGCAGAAAAATACCAAAAAGCATTGCAGGAAAGATGGATCACGACCGTCGCCGCAAGCGAGCCTGTGGAAAGATACGCCGTGCCGATGATAAATCCGCAAACAAAAACAAGCGGAAACGAAAACAGCGAAACGTGCATCAGTGCAAATGTAAGTGAAGAAATGAGGATCGCCAGCAAGCCGCGGAACATCGTCAGCGAGCGCATCAGAATTCCACGGAAAAAGACTTCCTCCAGAAGAGCAGGCGCCACAACGTAGACAAAGAAAAGAAGCGCAAGCGTCAGCGGTTTCGTTTCACTCGTGATGCCGAGCGTATTGATGGTCATCGGAAAAACGGAGCCGTAAAGCATCTGCACACAGACGATGCTGCCGATGGAAGAAATGATGATCAAGACAGTCTGATAGCCGGAAAACGTCTTTTTCATTTCCGGGAAACAGTAGCCTGCACGCATAAGTAAAAACGCCGCACCCATAGGGATCGCAAACGTCGCAAGCTTCAAAAACAACGAGAGCAGTAGCACGCACGTATCATGTTCGTTCAGCTTGCTGAGCAAAATCGACGACAAAAGAACCGCCGCCAAAACCGCAATCAGCAAAACGCCTAGCCATTCAGACACCCGTTTCGGGCTCAGTTTCCTTTCCATAATCGTTCTCCTTCAATCC
>JBGVIG010000089.1:0-3809 GCA_045122995.1 Eubacteriales bacterium
TCGATAAGTCCGTAAACGGTGTAGCAGTTTCCGTACCACCAGTTATCGCGGTTTTCCACACCGGGTGTGAGAAAAGCTTCATCACGGCGGTTGAATGTAAAGCCGTCATCGGAAGTCATGATCACGCAGTCGGTAAGAGCCGTTCCCTCTCGTCCGTAAACCTCTGTGATGTTTTCATGTCTGTCACCAAGGGGCATGAAATGGAAATTTCTTTGCTCTGCCACACGGTCATAATAGCGAACGGGAAAACCGATAAATTTATTGGCACTACGAGCATATTTCGTGATCTGATTGGTATAAAGCTGATATTCTTCCTGTCCTTCTTCAAAAGAGATTCTTCCGTGTTTCGTCCATGTCTTAAAATCGCGGCTCGTTGCCACACGAATATGTCTGAGCCAGTTCGGACGTGCGCCTTTCCAGCTGAGTCGATCTTCCCCTTCAGGCGTATGGAACGCGCGATAATAAAGAAAATATTGTTCGCTCGACTCGTCCCAAAGCATAACGTTATAAGAATCAAAAGTACCATCAACGTCAAGGTAATACATTTCCTTAAAAGCATAACCGTCTTCGCTGGCATAATAGGTGAGCTTCGTGCCGCCGTTGTCGTTGCCGAGATTGATCTCGCACAAAGCTTTGAAGCGCTCTTCTTTCGGACAATTTGGATTGGTATCATAAAAAACGGAAAAATTGTCGATCGGTGCTTCACGGTTAAAAACGATATTATTGTTTTTTGTGCCGTTGTATTCATAGATTCCGACATTCGGTTTGCGGAAAGTGATACCGCCGTCGCGGCTCTCCGCTACGCAAATGACACCGCTCACACCCGAGATCTTTTGTTTATCTATTCTTTGACGAGAAGCATCAGCTCTGTAATACATGCGGTAGGTGTCCCCTACCTTCAAAACGCTCGCATATCCGTTGTGAACACCTTCCCACTCGTTATCACAAACAAGCGCGATATTTTTCTTCACGGGCTTATGCATCTCAACACTGACGTTTTTGCTTTCAGCGATCAGTTTTTCATCCCAACACAAAAAGCGATTTTGTTTTTTCATAAGCATTCTCCTTTGTATGGTTTCTTTATTTTTATTGTCCATAATAATGATCCAGCACATCACTCACCGTATTCGCCCAGACGATCAAATTTTCAGGGCGGTTTGAGATCGTGCTGATATCTTTCAAAACAAATTCACAGGGGCAACCGTATTTGATACAGGCTTTTACGGTTTCTTCCGTTTCGCGGCGTACCACTTCCGCATCGGTGCGAATCGCCACGTTAGCGGGATTAGGTTTTCTGGCAAAAACATAATTTCCGCCGATCTGTTCCGCGCCGGACTCCACGTTTGCCCATGGAGAAACGCCGATCTTTCTCAAATTTGCAATCTTTTTGATCGCGTCCATGCGGTCATGCAAAGGTTCGCAACACCCATAATAAGAATAAGCAAACCGTTCCGCCAAAGGACGGATATAATTCACCTCAAATTCCTCAAACATAGCAGGAGATACCACAGAAAATGCCTGTGCTGTTCCACGATACCAAGTTGCTTTCAAGCCATTTTCGGCAAGTCCTGAAATCATTGCCGGTGTGCAATGCATATCTATGACCGAGGGATCGATCGGCATATTCTTTTCTGCAAAATCCATCTCTGCTTCAAAAACGGAAACATAATGCTGCATAATGCGGTGCAAATATTCCGGACGGTCATACATATCCATCAAAATCGGTTCGATACCTCGCAAGAAAGAGATATCGTCCCACGGCGCAAACGTAAAATAGTTATGTCCCGTCAATTTGACAGGGATCGTATCCCCAAAAAGATCCATATAAAAATTCATATTTTCTTCATCAATATCGGGGCGAAGCGTAAACGTCGGCATAAACAAATTTTCAAGAATATCTTCGTCTTCCAAAAGATCTTCAAAAGAATGAGAAGCGATTCCCGTATTTTTCGCGGAACCGGCAACTTCACCTTTCGTCTTTGGCAAACCGCTTCCGGTGGATTCAAAACGCATTCTCACACGCCAAAAAGGATCAAAAAGTGTATCTGCTTTCAAATATTTTCGGCGATAAAGCGCTTGTCTGAAGAAAAATTCCGCTCTTCTTGCACGCGGATCTTCCGAAACGCAATTCAATTCACCATCAATGTTCATTTGCCGCCACTGAATCTCATCAATCAAGACAGGCGGACGAACAATTTTTAGATCATTGGTCGCTTTCATGCGCGCATTCATCTTTTGTTGCTTTTCCGAGGTCGCCATTTCCATGTAGCGTTTTGCTAACTCGCGAATGACATCTTTTTCTTTTGTATTCATCAAAATACATCCGTCGACATCACATCGAAAACAGAATCATGAATGAAACGTCTTCATTCTACTCTAATTATAACAAGGCAAGTTCAATTGTCAAGCCATAAAAAACAAAAAAAGCATCGCTTTTTGCGATGCTTTTTTCTATGGTGAAGATGAGTGGATTTGAACCACCGACCCCCTGCATGTCAAGCAGATACTCTAACCAGCTGAGCTACACCTTCATTTTCACAGCCTCTTTTGAAGCTGTGAAAGTATCATATCACAGTTTTTTTGTTTTGTCAACACTTTTTTATTATTTTTGCAAAACATAGGAAACCACGTCGCGCGGTGTTTTGGCGATGCCGTCCGCTCCCGCAGTTTGCAGTTCATGAAGATCGCCGTAACCGTAAAGCACGCCAAGCGACATGATGCCGATCTTCTTCGCGCCGAGGATATCATGCTCTCTGTCACCGATCATAACAGTGCGTGTCTTATCCGGGATCCCTGCAAGCGAAAGCGCATAAGCGATGACCTCTGCTTTGTCAGTTCTCTTTTCGTTCATGGTCGCACCTGCGATCACGGTGAAATATTTCGCAAGATCAAAACGCGTGAGAATTTTTTTGGCAAATTCTTCGGGCTTGGACGTGGCAACGACGAGTGTCTTTCCCGCATGTTTCAAAGCATCGAGCATTTCGGGAACGCCATCATACACCACGTTTTCATAAATGCCCCGCTCTTTGTAATATTCACGAAAGATCGCAACAGCTTCTTTGGTTTTTTCGGGAGAGAAACCGCAAAAATGCGAAAAAGAATACGGCAAAGGCGGACCGACGAAACGGCGAAGCGCTTCTCTGTCATCATGAGGCAGACCGTAATGCTTCAGCGCATGGATAAAAGAATTGATGATGCCGTCGGCGGAGTCGGTCAATGTTCCGTCGAGGTCAAAAAGCACATAATCAAAAGTCATATCAAAGAAGTGTTGCGCGCAGCTCTTCACCCGATTTCGGGCTGAGATATGCAGGCGCAATATCCAGTACTGTCTTGCAGCCGCTATTGCCTTCTTGATTCAAGCGATAAGCCGCTCTTGCGTAAGCAACAAGCACAGAAGACGTAAATTCGGGATTGGAATCCAGCTTCAAGCTGTATTCGATGATGTGTTGATGTTCAAGGTCCCAACCGGTTCTGCCGCTTCTGATCACAAAACCGCCGTGCGGAATACCGTTGTGATCTCTTTTCAGTTCGTCCATCGAAATGAAATGGACTGTTGTGTCATAATCCGCAAAATAGTTGGGCATCGTTTTGATCTCATTTTCAATGCGCGCCTTATCCGCGCCCTCCGCGGCAACAACAAAACATTCTCTTGTGTGTTTTTCACGAGTAGTGAGCTCGGGATTTTCACCGCCGCGCACCGCTGTCAATGCAGTTTCAACAGGAATCGTATACTGTTTTGCATCAAGAACGCCTTCTATACGGCGGATCGCATCAGAATGTCCCTGGCTCACGCCTTTTCCCCAAAAAGT
>JBGVIG010000090.1:0-8134 GCA_045122995.1 Eubacteriales bacterium
CCTTTGGCGGGTGCAGGGCAGCGCCTGCCGGTGTTTGAGGCGGAGCCTCAATTACCACTTGTGATTGCCTTCGGAAAAATCGTGTCCGAGGTGCATCTGCGGATAGTAGCTGCGGAAGATGTGGCGCGGTTTTTCCGCAAATTCCATTTTGATGACGGTGACACCGAGGATCTTATCGGGAGTTTCTTTGGGAAGATTCTTGAGGAAGATGCGATGGCCATCATGTGTAAACTCGATCTTTTCGCCGGTTGCAAGGAAGGAAACCTTTGTGGGTGCGTCCATATAACCGCCGAACATCAATTCGCCGTTTTTAGGCCATACCCAGTTCCAAAGATAAAAGGTTTTGCAATCGGGCTCTGCGGAAACCGCAGTCAAGGTGTTTGCACTGTAAACGGGACCTGTGCGGAATTTTTTGCCGTAAGTTGCTGCACCGTTTACGGTGAGCCATTCGCCGACCTTGGAGAGTATTTTATCGGTGAGATGGTCGATGGAGCCATCGGGCATCGGACCGATGTTGAGAAGCAAATTGCCGCCCTTGCAGGTGCAAAGGTGCAGGGTACGGAGAATTTCCTTCGGACTCATCATAAAGGGGGCGGCTTGTTCTTCGTCCACATAACCCCAAGCGAGCTTGGTGAGTGTTTTACAGGATTCCCAGTCACCGTCCTCCGCCAAGATCTTTTCCTCGGGTGTACCGAAATCTTCAGCGATTGCGGAACGGTTGTTGATGATGATGTCGGGTTGGAGTTTTCGCAAGCGATAGTTTCTATTGACGGAATCCCAACTTTCCGCGTTTTCCATAGGGCAGGAAACGTCATACCACAAAATGTCGATCTTGCCGTAATTGGAAAGAAGTTCGGTGTTCAGATCTTCAATATATTGAGTGAAGCGTGCGCGCGCTTCGGGATCGTTGGCACAACGCCACGAATCGGGATGATGCCAATCCATGAGAGAAGAATAGAGGCCGATCTTCAGATCATATTCACGGCAAGCATCTACGAATTCACGCACAAGGTCACGTCCGCAATAGTTGTAAGAATTGTATGGATTTACTTTGGAATTCCAAAGTGAAAAGCCTTCGTGGTGACGTGTGGTGAAAACAGCATATTTGGCGCCCATTCTTTTGGCAAGAGCACACCATTCACGCGCACAGCCTTCCTTGGGCGCAAAGCTTTTGGCGAGCGCTTCGTATTCAGCGACGGTGTAGTTCTGATTTGCCTGCGACCATTCACCTGTACCGATTTGTGAATACAGACCGTAATGAATGAACATGCCGAATCTTGCGTTGCGGAACCATTCCATGCGGCGATCACGAGTGGCAGCTGTCATCTCTTCATATTCATGTCTGCTGATGTATTCCATTGGAGATTCTCCTCTTGTATAAAAAGATTTTTCGCGGACAGTTTAGCATAAAAGATCGGATTTGTCAATAGAATTTGTCGTGTATCTTGTATTTTTCCGAAAACTGTGATATGATAAAAGAAAAACGAAAAAGGAGATTTTTATGAATTTTCTTGACTTGGCAAAAGAACGTTTTTCTGTGCGCTCCTTCAAGCCGCAGATGATCGAAGGGGAAAAGCTTGCCGCGATTTTGGAAGCAGGACGTGTTGCACCGACGGCTTGCAACAAACAGCCTCAGAAGATCTATGTGGTAAAAAGCGCGGAAAACCGCGAAAAGCTTGCTGCTGTGTGCCGCTTCACATTTGACGCGCCTGTTGTTCTTGTTGTTTGCTATGATAAAGATCGCTCTTGGCAAAATGATCTGATGCCCGGTTATGAATCGGGAGAAACGGACGCTTCTATTGTTTGCACACACATGATGCTGGAAGCTTGGGCGCAGGGCATTGGTTCTTGCTGGGTGGCTTGGTTCCGAGCTGATGATGTGAAAGAAGCGCTTGCGCTTCCCGAAAACGTGCGCGTTTGTGCGCTTCTGCCCATCGGCTATGCGGCAGATGGTGCTACCCCCACAAAGCTCCATACCAAGATCCGTGATTTTGACGATACAATTTCTTATATGTAATTAAAAAATCCGAAGCTGTGAGGCTTCGGATTTTTTCGTTTATTTTCTTTTTGCAATCAGTAGCTTGACACGTCCCGTGCCGAGGTCTTCAATAGGCCCTGCCGTGGGATGTGTGCCTCTCTTTTTACCGAGAAGGTCGGTATCAACGGTAATAGGCGTACCATCGGGATTTTCGTAAAGCGCTTCCGAGATGCGCGGCATATCAAGGCGCGCAGTATCGACAATCTCAGGGAGAAGGGTAGCAAAGCTTTCATCAAGTGTCATTTCCAGATAAACGTTGCCGTCTTTTTCATAAACGCGAGCGTTTGTTGCGAGTCGGGTTTTTACGGAGGTGCGATCGCGCTCATAAGGCATCACACCGTCCCCGTAATAGTTATGCGCTGTAAACAAGGGCTGTTTTTCAAAGGAAAACGCTTCCGTATCGCATTTGCCGTATTTGGTGAAAACGGTGTCGAGGTATTCTTCCAAGGTGTCGGGCGCACCGTTATACAGACCAAGACCGACGACGAATTTTTTGTTTTCTGTCTTTTGGGTGTTTGCGAAAATGTTATTATAATAGCGATCGTCACCGCTGTAAACAAGCGTGCAAGCCATCATATCGGTGGAGTGGGGCAGATGATACGGTGTGGAACGGTCGAGAACTTCATATTTGAACATACCGCCAAGGAACAGATTATGAACGTATGCACCGCCTTGTGCCGCATTCTGGAAGTTTTGCTCGGAAGCGAAAATGTTGTTATCCACAAGATGAGGTCCGTGCGTTACTTCGATCTTGATGTCAATGCCGTTGTTATAATAAATGTTGGCGTGAACGCGCGCACCTTGCGCTTGCCAGTCGAGCCATGTTCCCATAAAGCTATCATGAATGAGATTGTGGTGGATCTGCACGTCGATGGGGGCGTGAAGCTTGATCGCACCGACCTCAAAGCCTGTAAATTCTTTTTTGTTGCCGACATTATAAATCTCGTTGTCACAGATCTCAGAAAAAGCACAGCCCATGTGACCGACGATGCCATTTTGACCGCAGTTGTAGATCAGATTGTTGCGAACGATGTGTGAACCGATGGTTTCGCGGCTCCAACCCATGCGGCGTGCGGCAAGCATCGCTTCATACTGATAATAATAGCCTGCTTTTCTGTGATAACGTGTATAGATGTTGTGTCCCGTCACGCCGTCTTTGCCAAGGCTGAGCGCGGCACATCTGGCATCGTGCAGGATATTGTTTTCGATGATCCAGCCTTTTGCCCAGTGCGGACCGAGCATGCCAACCTGGTCTGCGGTCGGCGGCGCCCAGTTTGTAGCGGCATGTGCCATCTCAAAGCCGCGCACGGTGATGTAATTCAGTCCCGATTTTTCGGGATAAAAGCAGGATTTTCTAGCGTTGATCTCTACAAGTGCTTCTCTGGGATCGACTTCACCGAAGTTGGCATAGATCGTTGTCATCTCGTCGGAAACATCGCAAAGCCAAGTCATCTTTTTTTCTTTCAGTTCTTCTTCGGTCACGACCTCATCGAGTGCTTCGCCATTCAGATATACCATGCCAGTGTGATGGGGAGGTGTGAGGGGCTTGACAAGCCAGTCGCCGTCCACAGCTTCCGCATACGGATTAAAATCGCCGAAAAGCGCGTTTTTGACCGAGGCTTTCCAAATGCCACCAGCCATTTCCCAGCCGCAAATCTCTTCTGACCCCTTGATGACGACTTTTTCACCTTCTGCCGCCATATAGGTGATGCGTCCGAATTCATTTCTTGCACCGCATTCGGGGCTAACGCACTCGCGATAAACACCTGCATGAACGATGACAGTATCTCCTTCGTCCGCAAGCTTTGCTGCGTGAGAAATTGTCAAAAAAGGTGCGTCCATAGTGCCCCGATTTTTATCGTTTCCGTTTTTTGCAACATGATAGATCATATATTTTTATCCTTTCACCGATGTTTTTTCTTCAGTTTATCATAATGTGTGGAAAAATACAAGAAAAATCGCATTTTTATAGGACTTTTTATATAAAAACCGCAGGCTCATGGTGGAGTCTGCGGTTTTCTTTTAATCTTTAGCAATGCGTACACATTCATTTAAGATGCGCCGTTTTTCTTTATAATCGGGAACGTGGATTGCCAGCTCCTGATAAAAACTTTTGGAATGATCGGTGTGGAGAAAATGGCAAAATTCATGAAAGATCACGTATTCGATGCAAGAAATCGGCGCTTCTGCAAGCGCGGTATTGAAGGTCAAAACGCCTTTTTCCGGCTGACAGCTGCCGAAACGTGAGGTCATGCGGCGAAATCGAATTTCAGGAAAGGCGATGCCATGCGCTGCAAAGGCAGGATATATTTTTTCGCACAGAAAAAGGATCTTTTCACGGCAGATCTCCTCTTGCCATTTTTTCACCGTTTTTTCTTTTAAGATAATGTCATCGGTGTCTTTCACAGTCAGCAGAAGCTGATCTTCCAGAAGTGTCACGGTGTTTTTCTTGCCTTTTTGGAGAAGCATTGTTTTTTCCTCACCAAACACGCGAAAAATTTCACCGCTGACGTATCGCTTCGGCTTGGGCGCCGTTTCTTTCATCTTCTCGAAACGCGAAAGCGCACGGAGAATGAAATCTTCCTTTTCCGCCAAAAAGTTTTCGATCACGGCAAGCGGCACCGCACGAGGCGCGGATACCGTGATCTCCCCATTTGCCTTGATGCGCAGATTGATGTTTTTCACCTTTTTGCGCAAAAGGTCATAGCGAAGCTTTTTGCCGCAGAGCACGATCTCTTTTTGCATCAGATGCTATCCTCAGAGGAGAGTACATATTTTCCGCCGCCGAGAAGCGTTTGCGTGTGTACTTTCGACCACTTGACGGTGCAGCTTTCCACCGAGGATGGCAGATCGAGATAAAGCTTATAGCCTGTGCCGTCACGCTCCACGCGCGCGGTAATATCGCCATCTTTTGCAGGAACGGTTGCTTCTGCAAAATCCAGTGTGTCAAGATTCGGTTCGATGGTGACGGCGCGGAAGGCATCATCTTCAGCTTTGATGCCGACAACGTAAGAGGGAAGCTGCCATGCAGGGCTTGATGTCCAACCGTGGCAGAAGCTACCGATGGCATCATAATAATGCGTGGCGTTCATTTCAGGTACGTCAAGACGTTCCCAACAGGTGCGACTGTCAAAATCGAGCATCTTTCCCCAAGCCGAGCGGATATCCGCAAGTGCTTTTTTTGCGTTGCCTGTCATAAAGAGTGATTCGATACGCCACGCCATAGAAAAACCAAGATTCGGCATGATACTGCGCGCCATGCGCTCAATGCCAATGGGATCTTCTTTTCCTGCGAGAACGGCGATCGGTGCTGTATACTGGGAGACGTCCACAAATTTCTGACGTTTGAAATCGAGATACTGACCGTGAATTTTGTCTTTATAATGTTCTTCGATGTGCATATCCAGTCTTTCGGCAAGCTCTTCGCACCAAGCGGAAAGCTCATTGTTTTCTGCTTTTTTTGCCATACGGGAAAGGGAATGGAGCGACATCAAAAATTCAAGTAGGAACACGCCCTTGGATTCAAATACGTTTTTGGGATTCATTGTGCAGTCTATGAGAATATTATAATTGAAGCCGTATTCATCGCGCTTTGCTTTGTAGTCGTCGATATACCATTTCCCCGGTTCTTCAAGGTCGATGAGCGTGACAAGAAATTTTGCGGCTTTTTCCGCGCTTTCCAAAATTTCCGCAAGAATGGTGGTGTCACCGGTCAGATGAACGTATTCTTCAATGGCGGTGATGTAATCACACATGTAGTTGAGAATGATCCATTTGTTTTGACCGTCGCCGGGGATACGAGGCATATAGGAGATACCGGATTCGCTGTGATGCTGTTCACCGCCGCCGCGTGCTGCACAAGCAGGAATCCCACCACATTCGTATTGACTGTCACGCATCATAAGAAGACTCTTTCTCGCAAGAGATGCGTCACCCGTTACATAATATGCGCTGAGGAAAGACACACGGTAGTCGCCAAGCCAGAGGAGTCCATCACGTTTCACACCGTCTTCATAAAAATCCTGCATACAAGCTTTTGCTGTTGCCGCGGAAATATCCCAGATGCGGTTGAGCTTTTCATCACTGCAACGGAAAAAGCCTCTTTCTTCCAATTTCCAAGTGCCACTGATCGCACGAACGAAATGCAAGGTGACGTCTTCACCGCTGATGACGGAAATATTGACAAAACGGAATCCTCGTCTGCCGCGACTGACAAGTGTATGCTCGCCTGCTTCCAGATCATATTCATCGGTGACAAGCTGATACCATGTGCAGGCAAGCGGTTCACGGCGAAGAGCGAGCTCGGCATCTTCTTCGTAATCGATGCGAATATGCGTATGAGCAGGGCAGGTTACCTTCAGCTCCAGACCGCCGACCATTTCGCCGTCGAAGTCAATGAGCACAGAGGATTCCTCAAAGCCGCCGAGCAAAAGCGCATCACCTTTGCCTGCGAGGAGCTTTTCGGGATATTTTGTAAGCTTACAGCCTGTGATGCGATGAGGATACACTATTTCGTATTGCAAATTTGGATTTCTTTCGAACATAAGAGCCTCCTTATGATGTTTTTCATGATGTTGCCGTATTATTTTTTCAGACCGAAAGTAGTCGGTCTTTTTTCAAATGATAAAAGAGGAAACCGGCGATATCCGCAAGCACCCAACCAATGGGAATCGCCCACCAGATGCCGACAACGCCGATGGTGGGGATCGCTGAAAGCAGATACGCGAGAAGCACGCGTGTGCCAAGGGAGATGACAGTGAGAAAAACGGACATGCCCGGTTTTGCGAGCGCGCGGTAAAGACCGTAAAGCAAAAAGAGAAGGCCGATGCCGAGATAACAAGCACCTTCAATGCGAAGATATCGAACACCTTCGGTAAGAATCGCAATCTCCGTGCGATCCACAAAAAGACACATCAAGGGACGCGCAAAGAGAAAGACAAGCGCCGAAACCGAAATGCTGAAAATCAGGGCAACGAGCACTGCGCCGCGAAAACCCTTGCGGATACGGTCGGTTTTTCCTGCACCGTAATTTTGTGCAATAAACGTGGAAAAAGCATTGCCGAAATCTTGCACAGGCATATAGGCAAAGGCATCAATTTTGACAGCCGCCGCAAATGCCGTCATCACGGTGGCGCCAAAGCTGTTGACCAGCCCTTGTACCATCAAAATGCCGAGATTCATCACCGATTGTTGTACACAGGTGAGGAGCGAAAATTCTGCGATCTCACGGATATGACGAAGACGGATACGTAAATGACTGCGATGGATGCGAAGATTTTGAAATCTGATCCATGTGAAAACGGCAAGTCCGATACCTGAAATATACTGTGAGATCACCGTGGCTTCTGCCGCACCTGCAACACCTCGATCCAGCTTCAAAATAAAGAAAAGATCAAGCACGATATTGAGTATTGCAGAAAACGCGAGAAAAATGAGCGGCACCAGAGAATTTCCCACGGCACGCAGAAGCGATGCAAAATAATTATAGAAAAAAGTGGCGGTGATGCCGAAAAAGATGATGAAAAGATAGCTTCGCATCTCCGACCAGACTTCATCGGGGACTTGCAGAAAAATCTTGATTTTATCGATCAAGAGAAAAGCGGCGATATTGAGAAGGAAGGACAGCGCGGCGATCATGACAAAGGAAGCACACATACCTTCCTTCAATCCATTTTCATCTTTTCTGCCGAAGCGGATCGAAAAGAAAGCACCGCTTCCCATGCAAAGTCCGAGAAGAATGGAGGTTAAAAACGTCATCAGCGTAAAGGACGAGCCGACTGCTGCCAGGGCGTTTGTTCCGAGATATTTGCCGACGATCCATGCGTCTGCAAGATTATAGCACTGCTGCAAAAGATTGCCGAGGATCAGCGGCAACGAAAAGAGCAGCATGGAGCGAAGGACAGAGCCTTTGGTCAGATCTTGATTCATGCTTCGAGTGTTTTGAAAATCTCAGCCCACACCGCTTCGTCCTGCGCGGTCATGCGATGCCAATCAAAGCTTTCGCGAAATGCTTTTTTATCTTCTTTAGTGGAAAGCAATTTTTTCTTTGCTTTTTCTCCTTTTGTGTCCAGATATTCTGCTAGATATTGCACCGCA
>JBGVIG010000091.1:0-6251 GCA_045122995.1 Eubacteriales bacterium
TGATCAAATTCATTTTGTATTGACTGTCCAGCATATCTAATCTCCAAACTTCTTTTGTAAAAATATTATACCCTATTTACAACAAAAAGTTTATATGATAAAATATAATAAAACTTATGTCACGCATAAGAATTCAAAAGAATTAGTGGTGAAAAGGATTGAAAATCTTAGTCGTAGGTTCCAGAAGCATCGACCATATCAATATCGAAAAATATATTCCGCGAAAAGCCACGCTCATTATCAGCGGCGGCGCGGGTGGTGTAGACACCCTTGCAGAAAAATTTGCCGACAAAAAACGTCTTTCGAAAATGATCTTACGTCCAAAATACGATCTCTACGGCAAAGCTGCCCCGTTGCTACGCAACCAATGCATGGTCGATATCGCCGATGCCGTGCTCGTGATGTGGGACGGCATATCCAAAGGAACCAAACATACCGCCGACTACGCAAAAAAGAAAAATAAACACACCGTCGTCATACTCCAAAAGCCTAAAAATGCTATTTTGGAAAAAGCACTTATGCCTAAAACATAAGTGCTTTTTTCCGCTTACACGCTAAAAATAACCGAACCTTCAAAACCCATTGAAAAAATTTTGACAATCGGTTACAATAAAATCACAAAAAGGGGGAATCACCATGAAATGTACCACAATCATTGATAAAAACCGTGAAGAGGAAGTGCTTATCTATCTTCACGAAAAAACAGCGCTCGCCACAGAGATCGAAGAGCTCGTTCTTGGCAGTTCACTGGAGCTGATCGGTTATCAAGATAAAAAGATTCTGCGCATGCCCACATCGGATATCTGTTGCTTTGTCATCGAAAACAACAAAGTATACGCCATGACCGAAAAAGAAAAAATCCAGATCAAACAAAGGCTTTACACTTTGGAAGAAAATCTTGATAAAAATTTCGTCAAGATCAACCAATCCTGTATTGCCAATATTCGCAAGATCGAAAGATTTGACACATCTTTCGCAGGTGCGCTACTCGTCATCTTCAAAAACGGACATCGCGACTACGTTTCACGCCGTCAAGTCAAAATCGTCAAAGAAAGGCTCGGTATTTAACATGAAAAACTACGTCAAAATTTATTTTCACAGAGGACTCCTCTTCGCAGGCTTCGGTCCTGTCATCACAGGCATCGTCTTTCTCATTCTGCATTATACGCTGGAAGATCTGTCTTTCAGCGGTGCGGAAGTTTGCCTTGCCATCGTTTCCACCTATCTGTTAGCCTTCATTCATGCAGGCTCCAGTATTTTTAATCAGATCGAAGAATGGCCGCTCACAAAATCGCTCTTTTGTCATTTCGGCTCGTTGTATCTTGCGTACACGATCTGCTATCTGATCAACACATGGATTCCCTTTGATTGGAAAGTCCTTCTCATCTTCACGGGCATTTTCGCAGCTGTCTATGCGGTGATCTGGCTCATCGTCGTTCTTTCCATCAAAGCAACCAGCAAAAAATTCAATCGCAAATTGCAATAAAATAAAAGGCAGTGGTAAAAACCACTGCCTTTTTTGATAGACAAGATCCTTAAGCCTTGAAGAATGCTTCCAGTGCTTTGTGTGTCATATAAACGTCTGTCTTGGAAACAACTTCATAAGGTGCGTGCATAGAAAGAACCGGCACACCAAGGTCGATAACGTCGATGTTGTGGTTTGCGATGTATTTCGCAACGGTACCGCCGCCGCCCTGGTCAACCTTACCAAGTTCAGATGTCTGCCATACGATGCCGGCACCGTCAAGAAGGTTACGAACAAAGCCTGTAAATTCCGCGGAAGCATCGCTGGTGCCGGATTTACCTCTTGCACCGGTGTATTTGGTGATAACAACACCACCGTTTACTACGCACGCGTTTCTTCTTTCCTGAATGCCGGGGAAGTTCGGGTCTACAGCAGCATTTACGTCAGCGGAGAGGCATTTGGAGTTTGCACGAACGATCTTTTCAGAAACGCCCATAGCTTCTGCAAGTGCCGCGATGATGTCATAGTAAACAGCGCTCTGCATACCGCTGTTGCCATCAGAGCCAACTTCTTCTTTGTCAGCGAGAACAGCCATCGTGGTATGTACGGGATCCTTCACAGCCATAAGAGCGGTGAGAGAAGGATATGCGCAAACACGGTCGTCGTGACCGTAAGAACCGATAAGGCTGCGGTCAAGACCGATATCGCGTGCTTTCCATGCAGGAACTGCGGAAAGTTCAGCGCTCATAAAATCAGCTTCGGTCATGCCGTATTTATCGTTAAGAAGCTTTAAAATGTTGAGTTTTACGCCTTCAGGCATGCCTTTTTCAAAAGGTCTGGAGCCGGAAAGAAGGTTGAGCTGTTCGCCGTCGATACCTTCGCCAAGAGGCTTTCTGACCTGATCTTTTGCAAGGTGAGGAAGAAGGTCATCAATGTAGAATACGGGATCGCTGTCATCTTCACCGATCACGATATTTTCTGTTGTGCCGTCAGCTTTTACGATCACACCGTGAAGTGCGAGCGGAATAGCAGTCCACTGATATTTTTTGATACCGCCGTAGTAGTGAGTCTTGAGATAGCCAAGACCTTCTGCTTCATAAAGGGGATGCTGCTTGAGGTCAACACGAGGAGAGTCGATGTGAGCTGCGGAGAAATATACACCGTTTTCGATACTTTCCGTACCTACAACAAAAGCAACAAGGCTCTTACCGCGATTGTTGTAGTAATACTTTTCGCCTGCATTCACTTTCATGCCAAAGGAATACGGAACAAAGCCGTCTTCTTCGAGCATTTTGATGCTTGCGGTTACGCATTCGCGTTCGGTCTTGCTTGCGTCAAGATACTTTTTGTAGCTTTCCGCATAGTCATAAGCCGCGGAGATATCTTCATCGGAAAGCACTTCATAAGTACCTTTCGCTTTGAAGAAAAGCTTTTCTTTGAGTTCCTGAGCCGGGGTGAGTTCTTTGGTTTCTTCTGCCATATCTGTATATCCTTTCTGAATATAAAAAATTACAAAATTTATCTATCGCGGGTTATTCGGGATAACGCGCGCAATATTCTGCGTAATGGGTCATGACCTTATGCACGTAGCGCTTGGTCTCGTCAAGAGGAATGTTTTCCAAGATGAGAGTTTGTCCGTCTGTGGAGTATCGGGAATCGGCAAGCCATGATTTGACATTGCCAATACCGCCGTTATAAGCTGCCGCGAGCTGTTCGTAACCGTCCAAACGATCATCAAGCCAATGTAAATAATATGTACCGCAACGGATATTGAATTCAGGATCAAAAAGATCCTCGAATTCTTCCTCGAAGCCTTGATTGGCTTTGATATCGGAAACATAAGTGCTCTCTATGATCTGCATCAATCCCACCGCACCGCTGATCGAAACGATGCCGGGACGGAAATCACTCTCCGTTTGGATCAGCGCCAACACAAATCGAGGATCTATTTTATACATCTCGCCGTATTTCTTTGCCCAGCGATAGCACTGGATCTCAGAAACCGTTTCGTCGTCGATGTGTTCGCTCTCACCGTAAAGTCTATCGTATTTTTCTTTGTAAGCCAATACTTTTTTCACGTATTTTTTCGTTTCGGCAAAAGGAATCTTTTCCATGATAAGCCCCGTATCCGTCGCAAGCGCGCTATCCGTCAGCCATTTTTTCACGTTACCGATTCCGGCATTATATGCCGCAAGAGTTTCCACTGTGCTATCAAAATACGAAAAAAGATAGGAATAATAATAAGTTCCGGCCTTGATGTTTGCTTGAGGTTCAAAAAGCGTGGAAGAAGGTGCCTCCGGCATACCGATCTTATTGCGGATATCAAAAAGAAAGGTATCGGGGACGATCTGCATCAATCCCATCGCACCAACAGCGGATACTGCCGTTTCCGTAAAACCGCTCTCGGCTTTGATGATCGCATAGATCATATTCGCTTCCACATTATAAAGTGTCGCTGCCTCTTCCACATAGGCGCGGTAATGTCTTGGATAAAAATAAGTGGTCATCAATTTTCCCGCATAAAGAAACGTAGACGAGCAAAACAGAATGAGCACGCAAATCAGAAGCAAGATCGTTTCACAAACACTGAGAAAAGAAGTTCGTTTCGTGGTTTCGTTCATAGGTTGTTGCCTTTCCGCATAGGAATGCGTTTTTTACTGGGTATTCGCGCGAATTTGCACAAGTGCAAGATTAAAAGCTTCTCTCAATGCTTCTCTGCCACCATTGTTTTCCAAAATAATATCAGAGCGCTCTCTAAAAAAAGCAATGTCTTTTTGCGCAGCAAGACGTGAACGGATCTCAGACTCACTTCTTCCGTCACGAAGAAGCAAACGGCGCACTGCCGTTTCCGTGTCACATACCACGGAAAGTGTGAGGTCACAAGTCTTTTCAAGTCCATATTCAAAGAGAAGAGGCGCATCAAGAACGGTGTCACGCGTTGATTTTTTTGCAAGCGTAACCGCCGCCATCACAGCTTCCATAATGAAAACCGATGCGATCTCATTCAGTTTTTTCAGTTTTTCACTGTCAGAAAAAACGATAGCCGAAAGCGCACCGCGATCAACAGCGCCGTTTTTAAGGCAAGAGGCACCAAAATTTTCGGCAATTTTCGCGGCATACCGAGGATCTTTGTAAAGCGTATGCACGATCTCATCACAATCAATGATATCAAATCCTGCTTCGCGGAAAAAGCGGCTGACCGTACTTTTCCCCGAACCGGAGCGTCCCGTAAGCCCAATAAGCATCGTTTTTCCTCCTTAAACTATATTATATATAAAGAACCGTGTATGCCGAAGCCTTCAGCATACGATTGTAAAGCGCAAGACCAATTCCCGTTTCGTGCCCTGCCATCGCATAGATCTCAGGCGCATCGGTCTTATCAAAATGACGAAGACAATCAAAAAGTCTGCGGGAATGTTCCGCATCGTCCTCCTTGCCGCCAAACGCCAAAACGTTTTCGCCGTGCAATTCGGGAAGATATTCATCAAAGCAAAGAATGCCGACCTTTGCATTTTCGCGAAGTTTCCCTTGCAAAAACGCGATTGCGCGAGCATCAAAGCCTTCTCTGCCATCGTCTTTTATGAGATATACTTTTGCACGCGGTGCATAATGGCGGTATTTCATACCGGGCGCTTCCGGACGCACCCCTTCGGGAAGCGTTTCCAAAATGCCGTTATCAAGACGCACATCATCGCAAACCGCGCGAAGCATTTCCGGTGTGATCGCACCGGGACGTAGAACCAAAAGTGCATCTCCTTCGATCTTCACGATCGTCGATTCCAGCCCCACTGTTGCGTCGCCGCCGTCCACGATGCCGTCGATCCTACCGTTCATGTCATCATAAACGTGCATCGCGCTCGTCGGGCTCGGCTTACCGGAAAGATTTGCACTTGGTGCCGCCACAGGAACACCGGCAAGACGAATGAGCATTCTTGCCGCAGGATTTTCCGGGCAACGAATACCAACGGTGTCCAGTCCGCCTGTTACGGAAAGCGGGATCATTTCTCGTTTTTTGAGGATCACCGTGATCGGCCCCGGCATAAAAGCCTTCGCGATCTTTTCATATAAAGGTGTTACATATGCATATTTTTCCGCATCAGCGGGATCCGCGATGTGTACGATCAGCGGATTATCGGAAGGTCTGCCTTTTGCGGCATAGATCTTTCTGGCAGCGTCCCCGTCGAGTGCATTGCCACCAAGTCCGTAGACCGTTTCTGTGGGAAATGCGACAAGACCGCCGTTTTTCAGCATCGAAGCAGCTGCAGAAAGCTGTGCCTCCAAAGGAGCCTCCAAATCTATTTTATAAAATTCTGTTTTCATGAATGATCAAATTTTCTCTGTTCTCTAAAATTTAAGTTTCCATTCGGCTCAGTTTTTCCGCGGTATCCGCTGTCACAAGCGCATTCACCACCGCATCAATACGTCCGTTCATAAATGTATCCAACGTATAAAGTGTCAACCCGATTCTGTGGTCAGTCACTCTGCCCTGCGGAAAATTATAGGTACGGATACGCTCACTGCGATCCCCCGTGCCGACTTGTCTGCGGCGCTCATCGGCAAGCTCATTGTCACGCTTTGTTTTTTCGATGTCATAAAGCTTGGCGCGGAGAAGCTTCATCGCTTTATCGCGGTTCTTAAATTGGCTTCTCTCCTCCTGACATTCTACGATGATGCCGCTCGGTTTATGAATGATGCGGATGGCGGATTCCGTTTTATTGATATGCTGACCGCCGGCACCGCTGGATTTACAGGTTTCGATTTCGAGGTCTGCGGGATTGATTTCGAT
>JBGVIG010000092.1:0-2348 GCA_045122995.1 Eubacteriales bacterium
GCAAAGCCTTCTTCAAATCGGTCTACTTGCAATCGTTTCATCACTCAAGATCCTTTCGCTTTTTCTTTTATTATATCGAAAAATAACGTCCGACGCAAGGACTTTTTCAAAACACTTCACTTTCCTTATATTTTTCGTTTGTAATCTTGAAAAAGGAACTGAAAACATGGTATAATAAAATGAAATACATCAAAAGAGAGGCGTCTGTATGGAAAATAAAATGCAAATCGAAAATCGCATACTCGAACTTCGTAAAACGCTTATATATCATTCCAAATTATATTATATCAACGATTCCCCTGAGATATCCGACTTTGAATATGACCGTCTGTTCCGTGAGCTTGTGGATTTAGAAAAAGAATATCCTGAATTTGACACCCCCGATTCCCCCACCAAGCGTGTCGGCGGCGCGGCACTGGATAAATTTGAAAAAGTAAATCATGCCGTTCGCATGGGCAGCCTTTCCGACGTTTTCTCTTATGATGAGGTCCGTGATTTCGTGCGCAAAACCGTGGAAGCACTGGGACACGAAACCATCTTTTCCGTAGAGCCGAAGATCGACGGCCTTTCCGTTTCGCTGGAATATGAAAAAGGCGCCTTTACCATTGGCTCCACACGCGGTGACGGGCTTGTGGGCGAAAACGTGAGCGAAAACTTGAAAACGATCAAGACCATTCCCCTTTCTCTAACCGACGGTTTACCTCTGCTTGAAGTCAGAGGTGAAGTCTATATGCCGCGCAGAAGCTTTGAAAAGCTCAATCAAAAGCGCGAAGAAAACGGCGAAGCACTCTTTGCCAACCCCAGAAATGCGGCGGCAGGCTCGCTCCGTCAGCTCGATTCCAAGATCACAGCAAAACGGAATCTGGATATCCTCATTTTTAACGTTCAGCGTGTAGAAGGCAAAGCTTTCTCCACACACGATGAGGAGCTTTCCTATCTGGAAAACGAAGGCTTTCATGTGATCCCTCATCGTACCCTTGCAAAGAATGCAGAGGAAATCCTTGAACACATCGAAAAACTCGGCGCATTGCGTGATAGCCTTGCTTTTGATATTGACGGTGCGGTCGTCAAGGTCAACGATCTGCATGAACGCATCGAGATCGGCGAAAACACAAGCACACCCAAATGGGCGGTCGCTTATAAATATCCCCCCGAACAAAAGCCAACAAAACTGCTTGATATCGTCATTCAGGTCGGCAGAACGGGCGTTTTGACACCAAAAGCAATCTTGGAGCCCGTCCGCCTGGCAGGAACCACCGTTTCCGCCGCCACACTCCACAACATTGATTTTATCCACGAACGCGATATCCACATCGGCGATACCGTCCTCGTTCAGAAAGCAGGCGACATCATTCCCGAAGTGGTTTCGGTCGATAAGGCCAAGCGCCCCGAAGATGCCACCCCCTATGAGATGCCCGCCGTTTGCCCCTCCTGCGGCGAACCCACAGTACGCGATGACGAAGCGGCAACACGCTGTACGAATCCTGCTTGCCCTGCACAGCTGGAGCGCAGCATCACGCATTTCGCATCGAAAGACGCGATGGATATCGACGGCATGGGCCCTGCCGTTGTCAAACTCCTGCTCGGAGAAAACCGTATTAAAAATATTGCCGACCTCTATACCTTGCGTGCCGAAGACATCGTGGCACTTGATCGCATGGGCGAAAAATCCGCAAACAATCTCATCGCTGCCATCGAAACCTCCAAAACACGCGGACTTGACCGCCTCATTTACGCGCTCGGTATCCGCGGCATCGGTGAAAAAGCGGCAAAGTCACTGGCTTCCTACTTTGGCAATATCGAAGCACTTTTCGAAGCCACAGAAGAAAAACTCATCGAGATCGAAGATTTCGGCGCGATCATGGCGCAAAGCGTCATCTCTTATTTCTCGCACCCACAAACAAGAGATTTTATCCAAGCGCTCAAAGCCGCAGGCGTGAACACAGAATATAAAACGGAAAAAGCAGATACCTCTTTTGCCGGCATGACCTTCGTTTTGACAGGCACGCTCCCCACGCTCTCCCGCGATGCGGCGACCGCTATCATCGAGCGCCACGGCGGTAAAGCCTCTTCCTCCGTTTCCGCAAAAACGACCTACGTTGTCGCAGGCGAAAAAGCAGGCTCCAAGCTCACCAAAGCACAAAATCTCGGTGTCAAGATCATTGATGAAGATACCCTTCTCGAAATGGCGGGGGAATCTAAATGAAATTCTTGACGATATCCTGCGAGATATGTTATAATAAAATGTAAACCATCAATATTTCCAAATCAAATAAAGGAAGGTGAAAACTCATGGCAGATTTTTATGATCATGCGAAAATATACATCAAAGCGGGAAACGGCGGCAA
>JBGVIG010000093.1:0-3510 GCA_045122995.1 Eubacteriales bacterium
TTGATACCCCCGTCGAATCGGTTGCCATCACCCAAGACGGCTATGAAATCAAATGCAAAAGCTGTTCGATCATGAGCGGTTTTGGCGGTGCAGGTGCGTTTTCCGATGGCAAATATAATATCACAAACGATTTTGGCGGTACGCTTCATGAATATATAGGCAAAAAAGAAGCCTTGGAGCTGATGCGCTATGTTGATGAGATCAATATGCGGTACGGCGGCGCAGGCACGAAGCTTTATTCGACGGCAGGCACAAAATTCAAAAAAGAATGTATCCAAAACGATTTACACTTGCTCGATGCTTCCGTCCGTCATTTGGGAACAGATATTAACTACGTTGTTTTAGAAAATCTTTACGCAGATTTGCAAAATAAAGTTGATTTCTTCTTTGATACCCCCGTCGAATCGGTTGCCATCACCCAAGACGGCTATGAAATCAAATGCAAAGATGCTTCCTACACTTGTGAAAAATGTGTCATCTCTGTTGGCCGTATCGGCAGCAAATGGATGGAACAAGTATGTAAAGATTTAGATATTCCCACAAAGTCCAACCGTGTAGATATTGGCGTTCGCGTGGAGCTGCCTGCCGAAGTCTTCTCTCATCTAACAGATGAACTTTATGAAAGTAAGATCGTTTATCGTACGGAAAAATACGGCGATAAAGTTCGTACTTTCTGTATGAACCCCAAAGGTGCTGTTGTAAACGAAAACACGAACGGCATCATTACCGTAAATGGTCACAGCTATGAAGATCCTGCCAAGCAAACAGAAAACACGAACTTCGCTTTGTTGGTAGCAAAACATTTTTCAGAACCTTTCAAGGATTCGAACGGTTACGGCGAATCCATTGCACGTCTGAGCAACATGCTTGGCGGCGGCGTCATCGTTCAGCGTTTTGGCGATCTGATTCGCGGACGCCGTTCCACCCCCGGTCGCATCGAAGAAGCTTTCATCACGCCCACATTGAAAGCTACGCCCGGAGACTTAAGCCTTGTGCTTCCGAAACGTATTTTGGACGGTATCATTGAAATGATCTATGCTTTGGATAAGGTCGCTCCCGGCACCGCAAACGACGACACCTTACTTTACGGTGTTGAAGTGAAGTTTTACAATATGGAAGTTGACGTCAATGAAAAGTTGGAATCTCGTTATCCGGGACTTTATATCATCGGTGACGGAAGCGGTATTACGCATTCCCTTTCTCACGCTTCTGCCAGCGGTGTTCACGTTGCAAGAAGCATTGTCGCATCTAACTAAAAACATCGAAAGGAACTTCTGTTATGTATCAAACGATCGAACTGGATACACTGGAAAGTGTCATGCAAATCGTCACCGAGCAAGAATATAACGAACAAAAGCAAAGACACCGCAGTCCTTTTATTTACCGAGGATTACCTAAATCGTATTATAATTTATCCACAAGTCTTCAGCGTAATTGTAAGCATCTTTCCAGTCAGCTGGAATCTTCGATTCTAAGAAATTTCACAAAATATGCGATCACGGAAGATTCGACACTGAATTCCTCCGTTTGGAAACAGATGATTTTAGGTCAACACCACGGTCTGCCGACCAGACTCCTGGACTGGACGTATTCACCGCTGACGGCTCTGCATTTCGCGACAACGGAAAACAATTTAGATAAGATGGAGCAACACGATTGTGTGATCTGGAAGATCAATATCGAAGAAATCCATAAGCTTTTGCCCAAAAAATACTTTGACAAGCTTGATGAAGAAAACGCAGGTATTTTTACCGTAGAAATGCTCAACAAGATCGTGGACAGTACGGCAAAATATGATAGAGATATGAAAGATTCCGCGATGATCATCATTGAGCCGCCCTCGATCGATCCTAGAATCATCAATCAATACTCCTATTTTTCAATCATTCCCAGTGGCATGACGGATATCGAAAAGTTTTTGAATGACAACACAGAAAATACCGTAAAATATGTCATCAAAAAAGAATTGCGTTGGCGAATCCGTGATATGCTTGATCAGCTGAATATCAACGAAAGAATCGTTTATCCCGGTCTTGACGGTCTGTCCCAATGGCTCACGCGGCATTATTACGTTAAACCAAAAGAAAATGAAAACTAAAAGCAAGAGGCACTCATCTTTTTCGATGAGTGCTTCTTTTTTTAACCTATACTTTTTAATTGATTTCAGATATCAGTTCTTCTTGCGGTTTGCGTTTTTTCGTGCGAAGAACATCGTCCTCTTTGGCATAACCGAGCGTCACGACAAGACGAACAGGTTTATCAAGTCCGCAGATTTCGCGGATCTTTTCATCGTCCAGCCAGCCGAGAATGCACGTGCCAAGTCCTTGCGCCGTTGCTTCCGCAGTCAAATATGCTACGGCAATACCGATGTCGATCGAACGATAGTCGTTTCCCTTCACTCTGGCACCGAGCGCCGCGGAGGGAACATAATTTTCTTCCGATATCACGATCATCACAGGCGCCTCTGCGGCAAATTTATTCATGCCCATGCCCATGACAGCGGAGGCTACTTTTTTCGCGCTCTCGCCTTTGCAAACGGTGAGATGATAGGGTTGACCGTTACAAGCAGAGGGGGCAAGACGAGCCGCTTCCAAAATCGCGGTTATCTTTTCCGATTCCACCTCTCTTGCTAAGTCATATCGGCGGCACGATTGACGTGCCAATGCGATCTCCGTAAAATTCATATCTTTTCCCACTCTTCCTTTTCATCGTTCTGTTTTTTATCATCAAAAAACAACGGAATGATCTTAATAAGATAAAAAATAATCTTGACAAGATTAAAAATCAACGTAAACGCGACCAGTAATTCTGCAGAACTGAAATTGATCAGATCTATAGCAACACCATTAGTTACCTGCAAAATCATGCTAATGCAAAGAAAAACGGCATTTGCCAGAAATGCGTCGATGGCAGTCTTTTTCACTTCTTCGTTTTTGCCAAAGCGCAAAATATAGCCGCCACTCAAAAGGATCGCAAGAATATTTGCATAGCTGGATACCCATAAAATGAGTTTTTGCATCTTTACACTCAAATTTTCCATTGTGAAACCTCCTTATATGTAGTATAGAAACATCATAGCATAAAAGGATATATTTGTCAAGATAAGTAAATTTTATCCTTTTTTCACAAAAAGCGCACGGATCGCATTCAATACGGCGATCACCATCACACCGACGTCCGCAAAAATAGCGATCCACATATTTGCGATACCCAAAGCGCCGAGTGCAAGACAGATGAGCTTCACGCCAAGCGCAAAAATGATATTCTGATATACAATATTCATGCATTTTCTTGCGATGAGAATTCCCTTTGTGATCTTCTGCGGGTCATCGTCCATGAGAACCACGTCTGCAGCTTCGATCGCCGCATCAGAACCAATACCGCCCATCGCGATGCCAATGTCTGCAAGCGACAGCACGGGCGCATCATTGATGCCGTCACCAACAAATGCAAGCTGCCCTTTTCCTTTTTTTCGGATAAGGAGAGCCTCCGTTTTCTCCACTTTATCTG
>JBGVIG010000094.1:0-3354 GCA_045122995.1 Eubacteriales bacterium
ATATTCTGACCTTTGACGATTGCTTCATAGGTCTTCACACGGCCCGTTACGTCGTCAGACTTCACGGTGAGGATTTCCTGAAGTGTGTAAGCTGCACCGTATGCTTCAAGCGCCCAAACTTCCATTTCACCGAAACGCTGACCACCAAACTGCGCTTTACCGCCGAGAGGCTGCTGTGTTACGAGAGAGTAAGGACCAACGCTTCGAGCGTGGATCTTATCGTCAACGAGGTGATGGAGCTTGAGGTAGTACATGATACCGACGGTTACGGGGTTGTCAAAGGGTTCGCCGGTGCGTCCATCGTAAAGGATACGCTTACCGTCAACAGTTTTGAGGCGTTTTGCAGCGATCTTTTCCGCAACCCATGCTTTATTGGAAAGTTTGTCTTCGCCGACGAGTTCGTAGCGTTTTTCGCCCGTTTCTTCGTCCACGATCATTTCATAGAATTTCTTACCGGTAAGCGCATCAGTGGGAAGCACATTTCTGTAAAGTCCCGCTTCGGTGAGCATTTCGGTAATGTCGCTTTCTTTCGCACCATCGAACGCAGGCGTCATAACTTTGAAGCCGAGCTCTCTTGCAGCGATACCGAGGTGAACCTCAAGCACCTGACCGATGTTCATTCGAGAAGGTACGCCGAGGGGGTTCAAGACGATGTCAAGCGGTGTGCCGTCTTCAAGGAACGGCATGTCTTCAGGCGGAAGGATTCTGGAAACGACACCTTTGTTACCGTGGCGGCCCGCCATTTTGTCGCCGACGGAGATCTTACGTTTCTGTGCGATGTAAACGCGAACGGATTCGTTAACGCCCGTTGCGAGTTCATCGGAATTTTCTCTGGAGAATACGCGAACGTCAACAACGATACCGGATTCACCGTGAGGCAAACGGAGCGATGTGTCACGCACTTCTCTTGCCTTTTCACCGAAGATTGCACGGAGGAGTCTTTCTTCCGCTGTGAGTTCGGTTTCACCCTTCGGTGTTACTTTACCGACGAGGATATCGCCTGCATGAACTTCCGTACCGTTGCGAATGATACCGCGTTCGTCAAGATCTTTAAGAGCGTCATCACCACAGTTGGGGATTTCTCTTGTGATCTCTTCGGCGCCGAGCTTGGTATCTCTGGCTTCGAGTGTGTATTCTTCAATATGAATAGAAGTATAAACGTCTTTACGGACAAGGTTTTCATTGAGAAGAACCGCGTCTTCGTAGTTGTAACCTTCCCATGTCATGAAGCCGATGAGCGCATTTTTACCGAGAGCAACTTCACCGTTGTCGGTTGCGGGACCGTCCGCGAGAACGTCACCCTTTTCAATGCGGTCGCCAACGGAAACGATGGGACGCTGGTTAATACAAGTACCCTGGTTGGAGCGTTTGAATTTCAAAAGCTCGTAGGTGTGGTTTCTGCCGCTGTCTTCCGTTACCACAACTTTGTCTGCAGTAACAGTCTTCACGTAACCGGATTCTTTTGCGAGAACGCAAACACCGGAGTCGATCGCTGCTTTATATTCCATACCCGTACCAACGATCGGGGAGTCTGTCACGAGAAGCGGCACTGCCTGCTTCTGCATGTTCGAACCCATGAGTGCACGGGAGTTGTCGTCGTTTTCAAGGAAAGGAATGAAGCCTGTAGCCACAGAAATAACCATCTTCGGAGAAACGTCGATGTAGTCAGGGCGGGAAGCGGGAACTTCGATGATTTCGGCACGGTCGCGGGCAAGAACACGCTTGTTAATGAAGCGGCCTTCTTCGTCCACAGGTTCGTTTGCCTGTGCAACAACGAAATTATCTTCCATGTCGGCTGTCATATATTCAACGATGTCGGTAACTCTGCCGGTTTCCTTATCGATCTTGCGGTAAGGAGCCTCGATAAAGCCGTAATCGTCGATCTTCGCATAAGTTGCGAGATAAGAGATAAGACCGATGTTCGGACCTTCAGGTGTTTCGATAGGACAAATACGACCGTAGTGGGTGTAGTGTACGTCACGAACCTCGAAGGAAGCACGGTCACGGGAAAGACCGCCGGGACCGAGTGCGGAAAGACGGCGCTTGTGTGTAAGTTCCGCCAAGGGGTTGTTTTGGTCCATGAACTGAGAGAGAGGCGAAGAGCCGAAGAATTCACGGATAGAAGCCACGATGGGGCGGATATTGATGAGCGCCTGAGGAGTAAGAGAATCTGCATCCTGAATGGTCATGCGTTCCTTAATGATCTTATCCATTCTGGAGAAACCGATGCGGAGCTGGTTCTGGATAAGTTCACCGACAGCACGAACACGGCGGTTGCCGAGGTGGTCGATGTCATCAGGAGTGCCGATGCCGTGGGAAAGACAGATGAGATAGTTGATGGACGCATAGATATCGTCCTTGGTAATGTGTTTGGGAGAAAGCTCTGCCACGCGTTCCTTGGCGATCTTCTTGAGTTCGTCAAAGTCGCCGCCAACTTCTTCAAGGATTTCGAGAAGGAGGCTGAGTTTTACCTTTTCATTGATACCAACTTCGCGAAGATCGCAGCCGATAACCTTTGCGGGATCGACCATGCCGTTTGCGAATACTTTGATATCTTTATCTTCGCTGATATAAACGAAAGCTTCGTTTACACCTGCGTTTTCGATCACCATCGCTTCATCGAAGGTAAGTGTCTTACCTGCTTCGAAGAGGATTTCACCGGTGATCGGGCTGATCACGGTGCGGGAAAGTGTCTTGCCGGAAAGACGTCTGCCGAGCGCCACTTTCTTGTCGTATTTGTAACGACCTACGCAGCCGAGGTCATAACGTTTGGGATCGAAGAAAAGGTTATTAAGAAGAATCTGCGCGCTGTCCACGAGCGGAGGTTCGCCGGGGCGCAACTTCTTGTAAATTTCTTTGAGAGATTCTTCGTAAGCGGTGGTGCCGTTCTTTTCTGCTTCTGCCTGCATACCGTCTTTGTCAAGCGTGGTAACGATCTTCACGTCATCGCCGAAGAGCGCACGGATATCGGTAGAGGTGGAAACGGATTCTTCCAGTGCACGAATAAGAATCGTCACGGGAATCTTACGGTTTTTATCGATACGAACGTAGAAAACGTCGTTCATATCAGTTTCATATTCAAGCCATGCGCCACGGTAAGGGATAATCTGCGCGGTCTGCATGCTCTTGCCCGTTTTGTCCATCGCGGAGGTATAGTACATACCGGGGGAACGAACGAGCTGGGAAACGGCAACACGTTCTGCGCCGTTGATGACGAAGGTGCCGTTTTCGGTCATGAGCGGGAAATCACCCATGAAGATTTCCTGCTGCTTCACTTCGCCTGTATTTTTGTTGGTCAAGCGAACCGTCACGCGAAGAGGAGCCGCATAGTTCACGTCGCGCTCTTTGCACTCT
>JBGVIG010000095.1:0-1790 GCA_045122995.1 Eubacteriales bacterium
TCCCGATTCGGAAGATGTTGTAGTAAAACTGCACGGCGAAAAGGAAGTAAAAGAGATCGATGTCAGCGGGTTTGGGTGGCTGAATATTGATTTGGTGTTTTGACTCATTGATAAAAATTGATCGATAGCTTGAATTTGGAAAGGGGAGATGTCGTCTATGAAGAAAATCATGTCATTCGTTTTGACCATGCTTTGCATCTTAAATCTGGTTAGTTGTAAAAAGAATGCTGTTTTGAATGATTTTTATGATTATGAAGATGATTGCATGGCGATAGTTCAGTTTGTTCTTGGCTATGATTATCCAATAAATGATATTATCTCTTCATTTACAATAGACATAAATGATGGATATATCAAAATAGACGATTCGTATCAATCTGCGGAGTCTTTAATACCTTCAATAGAGAGAATTCGTGAAAAAGGATTCACCTATATTGAGATGAACAAAGATTTTTTGATTTTTTGGGAAGACAACGGTTTTTATGGGTGGTTATGGTCTCATGATCCTGTTGAGTCCTTGGATCGTATAACAGAAGGAGATCGTCCGTATATGAAATCACAAAAAATAACAAACGAGTGGTATGAAGTTCGTACATCTGGTTCTTTTTAAAGTCTTGTTTAGTAAATTTCAATTTGAGGAACATCAAGATAGCTCTGATAAATTTTGTCAGGGCTTTTCTTTTCACGTAAAGTTATTTTTATGATTCAATTGATAAACCGCCAAAATCCAAAAAAACTTTATTTCTATGTTGAATTTTGCATGAAAAGGTTGTATAATAAAAGAAAAACGATTTTTCAAAACAAAGGAGAACAAACGCTTATGAAACTTATCGTATGTGAAAATTACGCTGAAATGTCTGCTGTTGCCGCAAGAATGGTCGTGGGACAGGTCATCGCAAAGCCTGACTGTGTGCTTGGTCTTGCGACAGGTTCTACTCCTATTGGCACTTACAAAGAAATGATCCGTCTTTATGAAAACGGTCTTGTGGACTTCAAAGACGTTGTTTCCTATAACCTTGACGAATATTATCCCATTTCCCCTGAAAATGATCAGAGCTACCGTTATTTCATGAATCATAATCTTTTCAATCACATCAATATTGATATGAATAACACTCATGTTCCCAGCGGCGAGATGGCTGATCCCGAAGCGGAATGCAAAAACTATGATGAAGCAGTTGAAAATGCGGGTGGTATTGATCTTCAGATCCTCGGTATCGGTCAGAATGGTCATATCGGCTTCAATGAACCGGACGATTTCCTCTATGCGGAAACTCACGTTACCGATCTTACGGAAAATACCATTGCTGTAAACTCTCGTTTCTTCGCAAGCATTGACGAAGTACCGAAGAAAGCGATCACCATGGGTCTTGGCAACATTTTGAAAGCAAAAAAGATCCTTCTTCTCATCAATGGCAAAGCAAAACACGACATTCTTCACACATTGCTTGAAGGCAATATCACAACAAAAGTTCCGGCTTCTTTCCTCAAAGCACACCCCAACGTAGTGATCATCTGCGATAAAGAAGCTTACGGTGAATAAGAATGGCATTGATTGAGATTAAATTTGCTTCTGAGGTCCTGGGAATGCAAACAAGTATCAACGTGATCGTTCCGCAAAAAAGCACAAAAGGCGAAATCGGCATCGAAAATGCTGCAAAAGATGAAAAATATAAAACACTTCTTCTTTTGCACGGGCTCAGCGACGATAATTCCATTTGGTTGCGCAGAACAGCGATCGAACGTTATGCGACAGAGCTTGGTATTGCAGTCATTATGCCGAGTGCGGA
>JBGVIG010000096.1:0-3312 GCA_045122995.1 Eubacteriales bacterium
AAAAGGACGCAGTTTTGAATGCTTTACAGGTGTTAACTCCGTTGGTCGCGATGAAGACAATGATGTCGTTCTTGATTTTGATCCTGCGATCAGCAAGAAAAATATGAATCTTTCTTATGACGATGTGGATAACGAATTTAACGTATGGTTCGGTCAGGGAAAAAATATTATCAAGCATAACGGCAAAACTTTGGGTTCGCAAACTGTTTTGCGTGATGGTGATATCCTTCGCATCGGCAAGTCGGAATTTTTGTTCCGCGCTCTTTGCAATGATTCTTTCCGTTGGCTTTCCGATGAAGAAGAGTAAGATTGCGTATGCGTAAACCAGATCGAAAAAAAAGCATAACTGTTGCTTTGTCGACGGAGAAGACGTTTTCTTTGCAATTCGGAAACGCACAGCATGAAGGGGCACGTAATTATCAGGAGGATTATTTCGGTTTTTCTCCTATTTCTCAAGAGGAATTGACGCGCAAGGGAGTGCTCGCGGTACTTTGTGATGGCATGGGCGGTCTTCGCGGCGGCAGAGAAACTGCGGTAGAAACCGTGTCTACGTTACTTACCGCTTTTCAGCACTCGGATTTCCGATATCAATTTGACCGCAATATCGCAAGCGTTATCACAGGAGTCAACGGAAAAATCCACAGCACTCACAATCGAAAGCAATTTACAACAGGCTGTACGCTTGTGTTGGCGTATATTTACGATAATCATCTTTATTGGGCGTGCGTTGGCGATAGCCGGTTGTATTTGATTCGCGGTGGGCGCATGTACGCGCTGAATGAGGATCATGATCATTACAGTCAGCTGATGGATCGTTATATCGACGGAGATCTTTCGTGGAAGTCGGTACAGAACGATCCGCAAAAAGATAATTTGGCAAGCTTTATCGGCGCGAAAGCGCCGAAGATCGACGTTTCGCATACGGGTATGTCGCTTGAACTGGGTGATATGCTTTTGCTTTGTTCGGACGGTGTTTACAACAGTATCAGCGAATGTGAAATTCTGCGCTATACGGCAAGTGCAGATGCACAAACGGCGTGTGATGCCATCATTCGCAACATTGCGGCAAAAGGCAAACCTTCGCAAGACAACATGACCGCAATGCTGATCAAAGTCGATTATTTTGACAAAAACGGAAAAAAGCGCAAGATATAATATATTTTGCAAACCGTATAAACCCGTGTTTTATTTTAGCGAAAGGAATGTATAGAAAATTATGAAAAAAATACTTTTGAAAAGTTTCGTGATCGTTTTGGCTGTTTCCATTCTGTTTGCTATGACGGCTATGACTTGTTTTGCTGCGAATAGCAACGCGGTAAAAGAAGCACGCCAAGGTGTTGTGAAGATCGGCGTACAGCTCACTTTTGTTATTGACGGCCAGACAGCACAGACCGGTTGGGTCGGTTCGGGCGCGCTTTTGGCAACGGATAAAGAAGCCACGTCTACAGACCTTGTATTGACGGCATATCACGTCATTGACGATACCTTTTACGTAGACGATTTCTTCAGTGAGCAGAACTACTATTACGAATATTTTAGCCAATATGACGGTTGGTCTATGGAAGATATTCCGAACATTACTGTAGATTATTTCATCTTGTTGGAAAATGATGTTCGTATCGGTTTTACGGTCGACAAGAACGCAAAAAGCCAAGAATCCGACTGGGCGTTGCTTCACTTAAATCAGAAACTCAGCAATATCTACGCTTTGTCTTTGGGCAGCAGCTCTGAAATTGAAGTAAATGATGAAGTTTGGGCACTCGGATTCCCTGCACTTGTAGAAACAGAATTCCAGACCTATACACAGGAAGACGTTATTGTAACAAAGGGTATTCTCAGCAAATCGGAAGCGCGTATCGACGGTATTAACGCTTCGTTCCTTATGCACAACGCAACCATCAACGGTGGTAACTCCGGCGGTCCTCTTGTTGATGAGAACGGTAACATTATCGGTATTAACGTAAAAGCTTGGGAAAACAATGGCGCGTCGATCGGTTACAACTATGCAACACGTATTGACGATGTTCGCGGTGTTCTTGATAAGCTTGGCATTGTTTACGTGTCTGCGTCCGATGACGGTGTACCTGGTTGGGTGATCATCACGGTGATCGCTGTTCTTGTGGTGATTGCGATCGTAGTGGTTTGCATTGTGATCTTTGCGAAAAAGTCCAAACCTTCCAATGTGGCAGCAGCGCCTATGGCATCGCTTCATCTTGTCATTCAATCGGGATGCTTGGCAGGCGGTCGTTATCGCTTGACAGACCGTATTGCGATCGGCAGAGATGCTTCTCAGTGTAATATCGTTTATCCCGCAAATACCGCAGGCATCAGTGGTTTGCATTGCGAAGTCTTCTTGCAGAATGGTGTAGTATATCTGCGTGACTGCAAATCTTCTTACGGTACTTATCTTGGCAATGGTACGAAACTTGAACCCGGCAGTACAGTTATGCTCGGTGTTGGTTCGGTATTCTATCTTGCAGGCCCTGAAAATACATTTATGGTTCAGTGATTTCTATGAAATTTGATGTTTTTATGTATTCTTCTCGCGGCGGAAGAGATCATAATGAGGATTGCTGCCGCTATGACGTGAGTCATAAAAGCTCAGTTTTTGTGCTTGCGGACGGACTTGGCGGACACGATTGTGGCGAGGTTGCTTCAGAGATTGCGGTGGAAACCGCAATCTCTGCACTTGCGGACAATGAAAGAACAGATCTTTATTCCGTAATTGCCGATGTTAATAGGGAAATCAAATCACATCAGCAAGCGAACGAGATGCTCGCAGGTATGAGGACAACGGTTGTTTGTGCAAAAGCGGTTGAAGACAAGATGTTTTATGCTAATGTCGGAGATTCTCGTTTTTATTACTTCAAAATGGGGAAAAAGCTCTTGCGAACGATCGATCACAGCGTTCCGCAGATGTCTGTGGATATGGGTGAGCTTGATGAGATCGGAATGCGCTATAGCGAAGATCGAAACAAGCTTCTGAAAGTTCTTGGCGAAGGCAGAGAACTTGCTCTCCCATGCGATTATCCTCATTTAACGATGTGCAGCGGAGATGCGTTTCTTCTTTGCTCTGATGGATTCTGGGAAAATATTTTCGACATGGAAATGGAAGTGGATCTCACGAAGTCGTTGTGTGCCAAAGATTGGGCGCATTATATGATCAAGCGAGTGCTGCTTCGTGTTTCGGGACAGCACGACAATTTTTCCTTGATCTGTGGTATGATAACCTGATTGTGAGGAGTGAAGGATATGAAAAGAAAGAGTTTGTGTTTTTTGCTATTGCTCCTTGCTGTGCTTTTTTCCGTGGCG
>JBGVIG010000097.1:0-2017 GCA_045122995.1 Eubacteriales bacterium
CCGTTTTATATTATAATAAGATGATGACTCTTTTTTTGTGCTTGCCACGAGTTTTAAATTCTTTCACAATTATTATTATACGCAAAGGCGAGCGCAAATTCAATGCTTTCACCCTATTTTTTTCATGAAAAAGGAGAAAAACAAATGAAAACTTCACATAAACTCAATATCGCAGGTATCGAAATGATGTTGAATTCCGAAAACGACGCGGAGTACGTTCAGAAGCTTGCGGCGGAATTGACACGCCGCATCAGCACCATCTCTCTTTCAGCGGCAGGCGTTTCCAAAACGCAGGCGGCGATCGTTTGTGCGCTTGATCTTTTGGACGAAAACGTTCGTCTGAAGCTTGAGATCAGCGAGATGAAAAAGAATGAAAAATAAAATATTAAAACCGGAATTGCTTGCGCCCGCGGGATCTCCCGAAGCGTTGGAAGCAGCGATCATGGCAGGAGCAGACGCGATCTATTTTGGTGGGCAAAGCTTTAACGCCAGAAAAAACGCGAGCAATTTCACCGATGAAGAGCTGCAAAGCGCGATCCGCAAATGCCGTCTTTACGGCGTGAAGACCAACATCGTGCTTAACACCCAACTTTTTTCCAATGAGCTTTCCGGTGCGCTTTCCTTTGCGGAAAAATTGCTTGGATTTGGCGCAGATGCTTTTATCGTTGCTGATCTTGGACTGGCGACGGCAATGGCGAAATATTTTCCCGGGGTGAATCTCCATGCCAGCACACAGGCGGTGGGACAGAACGTTCTTTCCGCAGAGGAGCTTTCGGCTCTTGGTTTTTCTCGCATGGTGGCGCCGCGTGAGCTCCCTTTGCGCGATCTTCGCACGCTTTGCGAAAATTCTCCTATTGAAACGGAAGCTTTTATTCACGGTGCGCTTTGCGTCAGCCAATCGGGGCAGTGCCTGATGAGCTCGATCATCGGCGGACGAAGCGGTAACCGCGGCGAATGCGCGCAGCCATGCCGTTTGCCGTATCAGACGAAAAATCCGTATGCGCTTAGCTTAAAAGATCTTTGTCTTGCTGAGTTCGTTCCTGAACTCATTGACGCAGGGATCGCTTCTTTTAAGATCGAGGGCAGAATGAAAACGCCCGATTACGTTTACGGTGTGATCTCCGTTTACCGCAAGCTTATCGACGAGCATCGCGGTGCGACACCCGAAGAAATGCAAAAGCTGGCAGGGCTTTTCTCCCGTTCGGGCTTTACGGACGGCTATTTCAAAGAAAATATTACAAAAAATATGCTCGGCGTGCGCACCGATGAGGATAAACGCACCTCGATGGCGCTGGAGGGCGGCAAAAAAACGGCGAGAAAAATTCCGATGTCGCTTTCTGCCTCTTTCGTTTTGGGTGATCCTGCGGCACTTACGGGTGAGGTTTTGCGCGATGGGGAACCCGTGTCGGTGACGGTTACGGGTGACATTCCCGTTCCGGCGGAAAAAACCCTTACAAGCAAAGAACGTATCATTGAAAATCTTTCTAAGCTTGGTGCGACGGCGTTTGCACCCCAAAAGGTTGATGTCGTGTGCGACGAAGTGAACGTGCCGATCTCTGCGATCAATGCGATGCGCCGTTCTCTTTGTGAGGAGATGGCGCAAAAACTGATTGGCGAGATTCCTTCTTATCCCAAATTTTCGGGCAAGCTTCCGCTTTCGCACGGCTTTGTGAGATCGGATGAAAAACAGGCGCATTTTCTTTATTTTGACACGGTGACGGATAAGGCGAAAAGCTATTTTGATCGTATTTTCCTGCCGCTTACAGAATATCTTGCGCACGTGGACAAGATCTGTGGTGATGAAAAGATCGGCATCGTTTTGCCGCCCGTGGCGTTTGATCATGAATTGAAAGAAATCGAAGAACTGTCGAGGCAGGCGGTGGCATGCGGTTGCAAGAAAGCTCTCGTTTCGGGACTTTGGCAGGCGCATCTTGCCGATCAGCTTGGTTTGGAAAAGCACGGTGATTTCCGCCTCAATATTTTCAATTCCGAAAGTGCGGCGGTTTATGCAAAGATT
>JBGVIG010000098.1:0-7611 GCA_045122995.1 Eubacteriales bacterium
GGTGAAAGATCACGGTTTCCAGATTATCGTCTGCCGTGTGGGCAAGGGAAACGGTGGTGCAACCGGTTTGGAGGGCAAGCTTTTCAAAGATCTCATAGCGGCATTTGCGCGCTGCTTCTTCAAAGCCTTTTCCGCCGCATAGAGCGCTTACATTTACTTTCTTTGCGAAAAAGGAGATGCCGTTTTTCTTACAATATTCTTCGCAAAAGCGCTCATCACGATCGGCGTCATCGCCGCGAAGCATATGATTGATATGCACCGCCACAATATTTTCAAGGCCGAGATATAAGGTGAGCGCATGGAGAAGTGCCATGGAATCTGCGCCGCCCGAAAAACCGACGAGCGTTTTTTCGTTTTCACGGTAAAGACCATAGGTGCGGTCAGCGACGATGAGCTTTCGGGAAAGATTACTCATCGGCATGCTCCACGTCTTGTGTGAGGAATTTCGTAAACTGACCGATCCATGCGAGTTTTACTGTGCCTGTCGAACCGTGACGGTTTTTCGCAACGATGCATTCTGCCACGCTTTGTTCACCGGGACCGGGCTCTTTATAATATTCATCACGATAGAGGAAGAGAATGATATCTGCGTCCTGCTCGATCGCACCCGAATCTCGAAGGTCGGAGAGCATCGGACGCTTGTCCGTTCTGCTTTCGGGACCACGGGAAAGCTGTGCGCAACAGATAACGGGAACGCCAAGCTCTTTGGCAAGAAGCTTGAGTCCGCGAGAGATGTCACTGACTTCCAAAACACGGTTATCCGTGTGTCTTTCTCCTTGCATGAGCTGGAGATAGTCGATGATGACAAGACCGAGATTTTTCACGCGGCGAAGCTTTGCCTTCATTCTTGTGACGGTCATACCGGTGGTGTCATCAATGAGGATGCTGGTTTCTGAAAGGTTTGCAGCAGCGTCAGCAAGCTTTTTGTATTGCTCTGAGGTAAGATCGCCGGAGCGGATCGCATAGCTGTCAACAAGCGCTTCGCTGGAGAGCATACGGGAAGCAAGCTGTTCTGCAGACATTTCGAGAGAGAAAACGCAGACGTTCTTTTTACTGGATTTGGCAATGTTTGCCGCGATATTCATACAAAAACTCGTTTTACCCATACCGGGACGTGCGCCGACGATGACAAGGTCACCCTCGCCAAGACCGACGAGCGTGCGGTCTAGCATGGAAAAGCCTGTGGGTGTACCGGAGGCTGCGTCTTTATCTTTGGCAATCAGATCAAGACGGGCGTATGTGCGGCTGATGGCTTCCTTGATATGAACGAAGCCTTTGGATTCACTGCCTTGCGCGATGGCAAAAACCTTTTGCTCCGCACTGTCGATGATGTCTTTGACTTCGCCTTGGGCGGAAAATGCCATCTCTCGGATCTCATCGGAAGCGCCGATGAGTGAACGCAAAAGACTTTTTTCGCGGACGATCTGTGCATAGTCGAGAACGTTCGCGGCGGAAGGGACGGTCTGGGCTATGATCTTGATATATTTTTTGCTTTCCTCTTCGTTATAAACGCCGCGGGAAACGAGTGTATCAATGAGAGTGACGAGGTCGATCTCACGGTTTTTGGAGTAGAGATCATACATCGCCCAAAAGATCTCGCCATGCTCTGCGAGGTAAAAATCCTCTGCATGGAGGATCTCTGTCAGATCGCCGAAGCAATTCGGATCAATAAGGATCGAGCCGAGAACGGATTGTTCCGCTTCCAGCGCGCAGGGAAGATTTTTTTGCAGATCCGCCATGATTTTTCGTCCTTTCCTTGAATTTTTAAGATGGATTGCTTATTTTTGAGTAACGATAACGTTGATCTTGCCGGTGATCTCAGGATAGAGCTTTACTTCGGGGGTGTAGCTGCCGAAAGCTTTGATGGGGTCCTGAAGTGTGATCTTGCGGCGGTCGATCTCGATGCCGTGCTGCTGCTTGAGGCATTCGGCGATTTCCTTGGAGGTAACAGAACCATAGATTCTGCCGTCCGCGCCTGCCTGTGCACCGATCTTAACAACGACGGTCTTGAGTTTTTCTGCGGTGTCGCGAGCGGCTTGTTTGTCAAGCTCGATCTGACGAAGTCTTGCTTCTTCTTTGCCCTTGATCTCATTCATGATCTTATTGTCTGCGACAGTCGCAAGGTTCTTCGGGAAAAGGAAGTTTCTTGCGTAACCGTCGGAAACGTTTACGACCTGACCTTTTTTACCTTGACCTTTGACATCTTGGAGTAATACTACTTTCATCTTTATATATATTCCTTTCTTTGCGGTAAATTTTCTTTGATAAAGATAATAATCCATATGATATCATAACATAAATACGCCTGCAAAGTCAATAAAAACGCAGTATTTTTACATCTGTTTTTCCGTTTATTGACAAACAACAGAATTTGTGTTATGATTTCTTTGTATAGTTTTTATAAAAATAAGGAAAGGTTAGGTGTTTTTTATGAAAAAAATCATTGCCGGTATTTTAGCGGCGTCCGTTTGTCTGCTTTGCGCTTCCTGCGGTGCGGAAGACGTGCAGGAAACCACAGCGACAACAACGAACGCTGAAATCGTGGAAACAACGACTGCTACCGAACAGACAACAACACAAACGCAGTCCCAAGCGCAAACGACAACGGAAACTACCGTGCAGACGGAAGAATCCACAACTGCTGTGGAAAACCCGCCCGAAATCGAAGTGAGCGGCGTTGCGGATCTTGTGCGCATGGAAGTCGGCGACTACGTGACGCTGGTTTATAACGGCGCTTCTTTGGATATTGCGACAGAAGTGAAAAAAGGCGTTGGCTCCCGACAGACCGTGACACTCACGGCAACACCGAAAAACGGTTATCTTTTTGACGGTTGGAGCGAAAAGAATGCGCTTGTAAACAACGATGATGTCAATATGAAGCTTGTCGGTGAAGAGCTGATTTATTCGTTTACTGCTTCGGAAAAGGTAGTCTTGTACGCAAATGCTTCCATTACACTTCGTTATCATGAAAACGGCGGCAAGATCGTCAAAGACGGCTTTGATGGCACAGATACCTATTCCGTTGTTTTTTATCAGAATCCCAATACCTTGCCTGAACAAGGATATTTTGCACGCGAGGGCTATACCTTGACAGGATATAATACCGAAGCGGACGGCACTGGTGAGCAGATATCCATCGGTTCGAAGATGACTGCAACGGGTGAAGGTGTAATCGACGTTTATTGTATTTGGGAAGAAAATACTCCTGCTTCCGATTTCACATATATCGTCGGCAATGGTGTGACGATCAAGGGTTACAAAGGCACTGCGGAAAACGTGATCATTCCCGCTGAGATCGACGGTAAGCCTGTTAAACGTATCGCACCGAATACGTTTGTGGATAATACGACCATGAAACGCGTGGTGATCGGTCAGAACGTGGAAGTTGTGGAAAAGAATGCTTTTGTTAATTGCTCCGCTTTGGAAACCGTCGTGGTATACGATGGTGCTTTTAAGAACGGCAGCATTTCCAATGCAAGCTTTTCTTCTTGTCCGAATTTCAAAAATCTCCGCGTGAACACGATTCATACCATTTATAACAACTGGACAAGAATGACTGCCGGTAAGATCGACCGTCTTCTTTGGGCAAATGACAAGAAAAAGATCGTGATGGTCGGCGGCTCCGGTTCGCTTTACGGCTATAATGGCGACGTTCTTTATGAAGCACTTGGCGGTGAATATGAGATCGTCAACTTCGGTGAAAATGCAAACGTGACCTCTCTTGCTTATTTTGATATGCTGGCTGATATCGTGGACGAAGGGGATATCGTGCTTTGGGCTCCCGAACCCGGTAATTCTACACTTGGCACATATTCCTGCGGCAAACAGTTTTTCTATTTCCGTAATTCTAATTTCGACTTTTTGAAATATATCGACTATTCTCTTTACAGCGATATGCTGACAAACTTCTCCGCATATTGCGATCTTTTGAAGAGCGCAACGTTCAAAGATTTTGACGTGCTTCAAAACAGTATGTCCAAATACGGTGACGCTGCCGGCGGCGAATGGAAAGGAAAGCTTGGCACATATCGTTTTAATTATCCTGCGGAAACAGAATATACCACATGGGAATTGATCGAAGCGATCAAGGCAAAAGGCGCGAAGGTATATTTCACCTTTGCTGCAATGATGGAAAGTGGCCGCGAAAGTGTCACAGATGACATTGCAAAGAAATATGAGGATCTGATCACTTCTATGGGTGCGGAATCCATCTCCGATTATAAAAATTGCTTCTATGCCAATGAATTGTTCCATGATTCCGAATGGCATTTGGGTGCCGACGGCGCGGTGGAACGTTCTGAACGTGTGGCAAAGGATCTTCTTGCCGCACTTGGTAAATAAGAGGATACGAATATGTTTGGCTCTGAAAATTTCATTCTTTCTTCACCGCTCGTGTTTTTTGCTTTTTTGGCGGTGAGTCTGGTTTTTTGCTTTTTGGAATATAAGACAAAAGCAAAATGGCTGTTTGCCATTCTCGGCGCAGTTTCGATCGGCACGGCATTTCTTGCGTTCTTGTATTTCGGTGCTTCGCTTGCAGATATTTTGCTTTATCTTCTCATCGTCGTTTTCGTACGACTTCTTCTCATCGCGCTTGAAAGGAGGGCAGAAGAATGATCTTCAATTCTCTTGAATTTCTGATTTTTTTTCCGCTCGTGCTTCTCGGCTATTTCCTTTTGCCGAAAAGATTCAAGTGGGTATTCCTCCTTGCAGCAAGCTATTATTTCTACATGATTTGGAATCCACCGCTCATCTTCCTTATTCTTTTCACAACGGCGGTTTCCTATATCAGCGCGATCCTTATTGAAAAATCACAGAGTGTGGTGAAAAGACGTTTTTGGCTTTGCATGGCGCTTGTCACCTCGCTCGGTGTGCTTTTCTTCTTTAAGTATTTCAATTTCCTTGCCGATTCAGCGGTTTCTCTTTGGAATCTTTTCGGCGGCGAAGCGGATTTCATTGCTTTGCGCCTCATTTTGCCCGTCGGCATTTCGTTTTATACTTTCCAGACGCTCTCGTATGTTATCGATGTTTATCGCGGCAGCATCAAAGCGGAGCGCCATTTCGGTTGGTATGCACTTTTCGTTTCGTTTTTCCCACAGCTTGTGGCAGGCCCGATCGAGCGCCCTGAAAATCTGCTCCCGCAACTGAAAGAAGATCATCGCTTGGAAGCAGAAAATGCTTATTTCGGTCTTCGCAAGATGGCGATCGGCTTCTTTAAGAAGATCGTGGTGGCAGATCTACTTGCGGAATTTGTCAATGCGGTCTACAATAACGCAGGCGAAGCGACAGGGTTTGGTATCATTCTCGCGTCGGCGCTCTTTTCCGTGCAGATCTATTGCGATTTTTCGGGTTATACGGACATCGCCATCGGCTGTGCGCGCATCATGGGCATTCGTCTGATGCAGAACTTTAATCGCCCCTATTCCGCGCAGAGCATCAAGGAGTTCTGGGCGAGATGGCATATCAGCCTTTCGGGCTGGTTCCGTGATTATCTTTACATACCGCTCGGCGGCAACCGTTGCTCCAAAGCAAGATACTTTTTCAATATTTTCGTGGTGTTCTTTGTCAGCGGTCTTTGGCACGGTGCGAGCTGGACATTCGTGCTCTGGGGTGCGCTCCATGGACTTTATCAGATCGTGGGTGCGCTCACAAAACCGCTTCGCGAAAAGATTTGCGCATTCTTGAAGATTCCCGTGCAATCGGCGGTTCTTGTGTGGTATCGCCGCGCGATGACTTATATCTGGGTGGCACTTTCGTGGCTTTTGTTCCGTGCAAACAGCATTTCCGATACGGGTACCTTGACAAAAAGACTTTTCACCGCATGGGATAAAGGATTTTTTGCTGAAACGCTGTCTTCTATGGGAATCACTTGGACGGCAGCATTTGTTGCGGTGTTTGCCATCGGCATTATGGTCCTGATGGATCGCATCACACAAACGGAAACCATTTCGTCAAAATCTGCGGTTTCGCATCAGTTTACGGTATCAACAATCGCGATGGCGGTGCTTGTCGCTTGGCTCTTGCTCCTTTCTGTGGGCGGAGCTTCGGCATTTATCTATTTCCAATTTTAAGAAAGGAGTGTGTAACGCATGAAAAAATCATGGATTCGTTTTATTGCGCTCCTGCTCCTTTTGGCATTGCCGTTTGCGGCAGTGGGCGCTGTGGGCTTTTTGTTGCCTGCGCAATTTGAAAAAACATTTCTCGGCGAATTCCATAAGCGTGTCGAGGAGCTTTATGCTACAGAAGAGGAAAAGATCGTCATCATCGGTGGCAGCTCCGTTGCCTTTGGCGTAGATGCAGAGCTTCTCAGCGAAACGTTGAAACGTCCCGTTGTGAACTTTGGACTTTACGCGACACTTGGCACAAAGGTGATGATGGATTATTCCTTGGACGCTTTGGGAGAAGGTGACATCGTTGTCATCGCGCCCGAAATGAACGCACAGACGTGGTCGCTTTATTTCAATGCGGAAACGATGTGGCAAGCGCTTGACGGACATTTTTCGCTTTTGACAAAGCTTGACCGTGATGATCTGCCTGCGATGATGGGTAGCTTCTGGCGTTTTGCGAAGACGAAACTTTCCTATCTTGGCAAAGATCTTGATCCCGACGGCATTTATAATGCATCTTCTTTTGATGAAAAAGGCTTTTTGCGTTATCATCGCGATCGTGACTACAATATCATGGCAGGCGGTGTCGATACCTCAATGCCGATCGGCTTTGAAACGGAGATCGTTTCTGCGGAATTTATTGCTTACGTCAATGAATATATCGCGGCGGCAGAGAAGAAAGGTGCAAAAGTATATCTTGGTTTCTGCCCGATGAATGAGCTTGCGCTTCCCGTGGATATTGAACTCAAAGATCTGGAAAATTTCACAGCTTTTCTTGGTGAAAATTTTGATTGTGAGATCCTCGGCGATCCGAATAATATGATCTATCGAGCGGGTTATTTTTATGACAGCAATTTCCACTTGAACAGCGCGGGAGCAACTCTTCACACAAGACAGCTTGCACTTGATATTGCTGAAGTGCTGGAGGAGGATATCTCTGTGAATATCAAAGTTCCGAAAGAACCCGAAATTCCCGAAGACGATATTTCTCTCGAATACGATGAAAACGAGAAATATTTCCTCTTTGAACCGAGAGGTGACGGCGTTGCCATCGTGGGCGTTTCCGAGATCGGTAAAACGCAGACCATGCTTACCACGCCTGTTGCCTATGACGGTAAAAAGGTCATTGCGCTTTCCGCAGACACCTTTGGCGGTTGCGAAATGTTGACAGAACTTTACGTCACTGCCAACGTTGCGCAGATCCCCGACGGCACGTTCCGCGGTGCGTCAAAACTCGTGAAAATCCACGTTCTCGCAAATGATCCGAACATGACAACTGTCAACAATCTGACGGGACTTTTGCGTGAGGGACTTCCCGAGGAGAGCCGCTTCTATGTTCCTGCGGCTGCGGCAGATGCTTACAAAACCAACTATTTCTGGAATCCTTACGCTTCTTACATCATCGGCGAATAAAAGAAAAAACGCTTCCTTTTTGGAAGCGTTTTTTCTTTGCGAGACTCTGCCTCGCGCTCCGTTCAAGGGACCTGTCCCTTGAAAATCCCGGGTG
>JBGVIG010000099.1:0-1385 GCA_045122995.1 Eubacteriales bacterium
AAACAAAAATCAATTCTTTTCCCATTTTTCAAAAATTTTCCTATGACGATTGACGGCGGGGGAATTTTTATGGTATACTAAAAAGAGAAAAGCAGCATGCTGATAACAAGGAGGAGGATCTTTTATGAAAAATTTCGGACAGACCGTGAAAGCCGTTTTGCGCGATCTTTGGCATGGACGGCGCAGTCCCTTTTATTTTGAAAAACGCGATGGCGAGATCGTGATCACAGGATATAAATCCAGTCTTTTGCCCAAAGCGGAGATTCCCTCCCAGATCCACGGATATCCCGTCAGCAAGGTGGATACCCGCGCCTTTCATCAGTGCAATTTTTTAGAGGAAATGCGCATTCACGACGGTGTCAAGACGCTCGGTCCCAACGCATTTTCCGCGTGTGAAGGTCTTACCAAAGTATATATCGCAGGTTCTGTGGACGTCATTGGCAGAAACGCCTTTTTCGAATGTGAAAATCTTTTCTGTGCGGAATTGGAAAGCGGAATCCGCGAGATCGAAAGCCGTGCTTTTTACGGTTGCATCGGACTTCGTGACATTGATCTTCCCGACTCCATCGAAAAGATCGGTGATCAAGCATTTTACGGTTGCAAAAAGCTGAAAAGCGTTCACATTCCTCTCTCATTAAAAACGCTTCCGCGCAATGCGTTTGACGGCTGTGTTTCGCTTGATCACATCTTCGTGGAAAAAGGCTCTCCTGCGGACAAGATCCTTTCCGACAGCGAGTATTACAGCAAGAAATTACGCTACATTCCAAGAATCTGAAAGAAAATATCATGAAAATACTGGATTTGAAATTAGGAAAAGAGGTCGCTCTTTCCGAAAGCGATACCGTTTCCTGTGCCATCGGTAATTTTGACGGCGTGCATCTCGGTCATCGCTCGCTCATCGGCATTGCCGCCAAAAAGGGCGGCGGGTGCAGCAAAAGCGCAGTCTGGACGTTTCGCGAGCCTTCCTCCAAAACACTTGGAGGTGCCAAGCTTTTATCCTCCCCCGAGGAACGCTTTTCTTATTTCGCGCGGCTCGGCATCGACCTTGTTTTCTTGGAAGATTTTGACGCGGTGCGCAACCTTGATGCTGAAGATTTCGTAAAAATGCTTTATGACGCCTGCCACGTGAGAAACGCGGTTTCGGGCTTCAATTTCCGCTACGGCAAAAAAGCCGCCGGAAATGCCGAAACATTGAAAACCTCCATGGAGGCACTCGGTGCAAGTGCCACGATCGTTCCACCCTTTCGCATGAAGGAAACGGTGGTCAGCTCCTCCGCGATCCGTGCGGCGCTTCAAAATGGCGATGCGCAAACGGCAAGAGAAATGCTCGGCAGACCGTATTCACTGACAGCCGAGGTCTTGCACGGCAAGAAGCTTGGCCGCAC
>JBGVIG010000100.1:0-4219 GCA_045122995.1 Eubacteriales bacterium
AATCAACATCAAATTCGTAATTTTTCCGTTTTTCCAAAAAGGTTTTTTCAAAACAAAAGACGCAAGTCCGATTGGACTTGCGTCTTTTTTATTCAATTAAAATTCATTAGTTGAATGTATTTTTAGACTTGCCTTTAGACATAATAGCAACAACGGCAACACCTGCAACTGCGAGGATCGCAACAGTAATCACGATCGGGAGCCAGATGTTGGGAGAGCTTTCTTCGCCCTTCACGATGAAGATCTCGTTTACTCTGGTGAGGTCGGAGCCTTCGATCATGAGAAATTCGCCATCGCGTTCAAATTCGTTAAGACCAAAGAATTTGCCATCTCTCAAAACAACAACGCTGATGTCATAGCCATCGAATGTGGAGTCAAGTTCGAGAGAAAGTGCCATGTTGGAGGTGATAGAAGCTTCTTCTCCATCAACAAGAACTTTGAATTCATAGCCTTTATCGAATGTGCAGTACTGTTTGTAGTAGTTTTCATCTTCGGGAGTCATAGCACCGATTTCGAAAACAACGTCTTTGTCTTTGCTAGCCATGCTGCCAGTGATAACGAGAGAGCCGCTGTAGTCAGCGAGAGTCTTGGTATCTCCTTTTTTAGCAGTCTTGATGCTTTCGGTGTAACCGCAGGTAAGACATTCTTTGGTGGTAACCTTGCCGTCTACTTCTGCATCGCCGAATTTATGACCTTCTGCTACGTCAACGTCTTCTTCCACATGATTGCAAAGTGTACAAGTGTGGCTCTTTACGCCGTCGGTAACACAAGTTTTGCTGTCAACAACTTTCCAATCGCCGTATGCGTGAGCATCTGCATCGATTGCCAAAGTTCTGGTATCCGCGCCTGCGCAAACGGAGCAGATGCGTTTTTCAACACCGGTCGCTACACAAGTAGCAGCCTGATCAACAAACCATGCACCGTAGGTGTGGGCAACCTTATCAGTCACTTCAGTCTGTACATCGCCGCAAAGCGTACAAGTTCTCTTGTTAAGACCGGTGGTAACACAAGTTGCAGCGGTATCAACTTTCCAGCCGCCGTATCTGTGGCCGGATTTTTCAAGTGTCTGTTCTTCTTTTGCACCACAGTCGGAGCAAGTGCGTCTTTCAAGACCGTTGGAAATACAAGTTGCTTCTGTAACAACCTTCCAGCTACCAAAGTCGTGATCGATCATTGCGATGTCCTGCTTTTCTACGTTAAGACAGATCGAGCAGGTACGGGATTTTTCACCCTTAGCATCACAAGTTGCAGCCTTGGTGGTTGTCCAAGAACCGTAAGAGTGGCTGGTGGTTGCTGTTTCTCTGTTTTCGGTAATGCCACATTTGGAGCATTTATAAACGTCAATGCCCTTGGTGTAGCAGGTCGCTTTTGTTGTTGTGGAGTTGTACTTGAAGTTGTGATCACAAGTAGAAACTTTGATGCTACCGCACAAAGTACATTTCTGTTCATATTTACCGTTGCTGTTGAGGTAGCTTGCGCCGTAAGTGTGGCTTGCGGGAACTGTTGTGGTTACAAGAGTTTCGCAAAGCTTACATTTGAACTGACCGTAACCGGTTTTGGTACAAGTCGGTGCGATATAGGCATAAATATTGGTAAACGGCTTTGTATAGTCGAGATCGTGTTCGATCGGGAGAATATAATCCGTGTCAACCGTACAACCGCAAGCGTCACAGTTCACTGCAGTAATACCTTCCTTGTTACAAGTAGCTGCAACCAAAACTTGTTCCGTTGTATCTGCATCGTGTTCACAAACGTAAACGTAGAAAGAGGTTTCGTTCAAAGTAAATTTGTCACCGCTTGTGTCTTTTGCATTGGAAGTCGCAATGGTGAAAGATCTCTTTCTCTTGCTCTTCGTATTGAAATCGTCTTCATCAAGACCACTGTACACAATGGTAAATTCGCCGCTTTCAAAGTCTTCATATGCACTACCGTCAAGATCAAAGATGATCTTATTGCTATCGATTTCAGCAGCTACGCCGTCAAAGGGAGTGCCATCAACATCGATATCAGTACTGCCGCTGCCCAAAGAGCTAGCGCCCGTAAAGGTGATCTTAAAATTTTTGTAAAGGTCAACTTTTTCCGACATTTCGATTTTTACATCTACAGTCAATTCTTCATCAGAAGCATCGTAATTGCTTTCTACGCTGATCAGCATATAAACAGGATCAGCCGCGTGAAGATGCGAAGCGTGATCGTGGTCTTCGGTGCATACAGTGGCATTTTCGAAGCCGAGTGTGCCGATGCACAGGAAGCAGAAGACGAATGCCATCATAAATGCAATAATCTTTTTCATGTTTTTTCCTCCGTTTTTTTGATCTTTGCGGGAGATCCCGCGATTTTTTAGAAAAACTGCCGCAATTGCCGTCAGCATCGCCCGCTGAAAAGAAAAATCATGCAACCGAAGAATCTTTGAGGGCAGCAAGCAATTTTTGTTTCAGGCACTTTCGGCATATCGAATGCAATTGGAATACAAATAATAGGAAAAATTGATTCGTTCTATTACGAAACAGTTCTCTTTCTAATTATATTCCTATCTGCCCTATTTGTCAAGTTCTTTATCTCATCTTTTATCCGTAAAATTCACCATTGTATGCAAAAGTTCACTATTAATTTCAAAAAAATGACATATTTTTCAAAAAAGCATAAAGTTTTTTGAGTTTTTTTCAAAATCCTATTGTGTTCACGAAAAAATTGTAATATAATAATTATAACTGGATACTATAAAATCAATCGAAGAATTCGTTATACATAAAAAACAACACAAAGAAAGGATAAAAAACGATGAACGGCTACAACAGACCTCCCAACCGTCCGACAAACGGTGGTAATCGTACATATACAAACGCAAACGGCACATCGCCTACACAAAGAAGAACACCGCAAAACCCAAACGCACGAAGAAAAAAGAAAATATATTTCCGTCCCAATAAAGAAGGCATGACAGCACTTGCCATTTTGGTTCTCATCATCGCTGTTGTGATCATTCTCTTGGTGCTCACAATCAAAGCGATCGCCGGTGCCATCGCCGGTCCCGAAGAAACCACCACTGTCGAAACTACTACTGTGGAAACCACCGCACCGCCTGTTGTCGCAAAATGGTATGATGGCTATTTGACAGAGATCACCTCTTCAAGCAACGTTTCCGTCGGCGATCTGATTCTCGTCAATTTCAAAAATTCTTATCCGAATACCGATACCGTAAAGCTGACCGGTCTTTATAAGCGCTTTGGTTACGGCGAAACTTTTGTTTTGAACAATTCCTCCTTGAAGGTACACCCTGACATCGCACCGTCGCTTCAAAGCATGCTCAAGGATCTTGTGACAGCAAACCCCGAAACGCTTGGCGGCGATGATATCGTTATCATCACAAGCGGTCATCGTACTGTGGATTACCAGACGCTCCGCTATAACGAAGCACTCGGCACCGAGGACGAAGGGCTTCTTGCTGTTCCCGGTCACAGCGAGCATCACACCGGTTATGCAGTGGATCTCAAGATCTTCGACGAAAACAACATGACGATCCCCATGCGTGACAATGAACAGGAATGGATGGAATCCAACTGTATGAACTACGGCTTTGTTGTTCGTTATGACGGTGCAAAAGCTGATATCACCGGTATTCTCGATGAAACATGGCATTATCGCTATGTTGGTATTCCTCACGCGACTTACATGACATTGCACGATCTTTGCCTCGAAGAATATCTGGAGCTGATCCGTACTGCTCACAGTCTTGACGGTGACGGTCCTCTCACATTCACCGTAGGTGAAGATGACTACATGGTATACTATGCACCCTGCTCCACAGATTCTGTTACAGAAATCCCCGTACCGCCCACAGCAGACGGCGAATGGGAAATCTCGGGCGACAATATGAACGGCTTTATCGTAACCGTAAAGCTTGCAAAAAAAGCCTCTGCCGAATAATATCAAAAAGCAAAAGCTTCCGTTTATTATAAGCGGAAGCTTTTTCACAATCCTCACAAACAGAAAGGTTCTTTTTATGACTTCTGACGAAATCTTCTATCGTTTTTCCCAAACTGTACAAGATTTTATTTATGCAAACGGTTGGGAAACGCTTCGTCCGATCCAGCTCGAAGCGGCAAATGTCATCTTTGAAACCGAAGACAATCTCATTCTTTCTTCCGACACTGCATCGGGTAAAACGGAAGCAGCGTTCTTCCCCATCATCAGCGTGATGAACGGTGAGTTCGCAGGC
>JBGVIG010000101.1:0-1522 GCA_045122995.1 Eubacteriales bacterium
TCCAACACTTTGCCAACCGCATAGAAGCCGTTTTTATCATGAACGCGAAGCATCGTACCAACAGGGAACGCGGTGCCGATCTTTTTCTGATAGATCTCACAGCCGCTTCGGGAAAGCTTTGAGAAGAAATCGGGCAGGACAACTTTCTCCCAATCGGAGAAGAGAAGCTCGGTGGGAAGCAAAGTCTTTTCTCGTTGTTCAGGCGACATTTCGGAAAGCGCTTCTAGCGTATAGGCATTATCAAGGGAGAAAATGCCTGTTTGTGTGCGCTTGAGCGCAGACATCGCACCGCCGCAACCGAGCTTTGCGCCGATATCGGCACAGAGTGTACGAATATAAGTACCTTTGGAGCAAGCGACACGCATGGTGTAATCACAGCCGTCGCCGTCAATATCGAGCGCATAAATGTTGATCGGACGTGCTTTGCGTTCGATGATGATGCCCTCGCGTGCGAGATCGACGAGCTTTTTGCCGTCCACTTTCAATGCGCTATACATAGGCGGGATCTGCATGATCTCACCGATGAAGCTTTTTGCCACAGCAAGAACGGTTTCACGGTCAGGGATCCTGTCACTTTTCGTGAGTGTGGCGCCCGTAGTGTCTTCGGTATCTGTGGTGATGCCAAGGCGAAGTCCTGCGATGTATTCCTTGTCTTTTTCCGTTAAAAACTCGGAAGCCTTGACCGCTCTGCCAACAAGAATGGGAAGCAGACCTTCTGCCATGGGATCCAGTGTTCCCGTGTGACCGACTTGCTTTGTACCGAACAATCGGCGGATTTTTGCTACGGCATCAAACGATGTGATGCCTTGAGGTTTATAGAGAAGAAGTACGCCGTCAGTCATGGAAGCCGCACTCCTTTACGATCCGTTCCACAGCAGCCTCTGCGTTTTCAGGCATTACGCTGCAACCTGCTGCACCTGCATGACCGCCGCCGCCAAAAATGGCGCAGATTTTGGAAACGTCCACGTCACAAGCGGAACGCGTGGAGATCTTATAAGTACCGTCGTCTTTTTCACGCACAAGAATGGCGACCTTAACGCCGTCCACGCGGCGAATGACGTTAATCACGTCATAAGTATCCTCGTCTTCAAAACCGCACGCTTTTTTGTCCTCGCTCGTGATCTTCACAAGCGAGATCTTGCCGCCGCAACGGTATTTGACGTTTGCCATGGCAAAGGCTTCTGCCGCGAGCGCGGTTTTGGTCTTGCATTCAAAAAGGTTACGACAGATATCCGCGTGGTTGGCACCGCGTTCAATGAGCTTTGCCGCGATCTTATGCGTAACAGGAGTGGTGTTGGCATAGCGGAAACCGCCTGTATCTGCCGCGAGTGCCGCATAGAGCAGAGATGCTGTTTTTTGCGGGATCTCCCCGATGAGCAAACGGTTGATGATGTGATAAATGATCTCCGCACAAGCAGATGCTCTGGCATCAGCAAAATAATATTCTGCGAAGCGTTCGTGCGTTGCATGATGATCCAGCGCAAGATCCATGCGCTGTGCATATTCGCGATAAATACCAAGT
>JBGVIG010000102.1:0-3414 GCA_045122995.1 Eubacteriales bacterium
ATGTTTTGATTATCTTTTTGCTCTAGAAAAATCAGCGGAAATAGACATAATAGGCGATGAGCGTGCGCATTTTGCCGTCGTGCTCGATATCGGGAGCGGTGATGATAGCCCCCTCAAGGCTCATCAGTTCGGAGGCTTGCATCTCGGTGATGCGGCAACGCATGACGACGTTATTATCGGCGAAAATGATGAACTCACCGTTTTTGATCTCAAAGCCGCCCTCGCGCGCAATGATGAGGTCTTCCTCTTCAAAATGCTCTGCGACGTAGCGGATTCGGTGAGAGGCGATCTTATTTGCCATTTGATTTTTGAAGGCAGGTGTATCTTCTTTTTTTCTCTTTTTGAAAAGTCCCATAGAAAATATTTCTCCTTTTCATGATATTTTTGAAAACGGTGAGAATTTTGCCGCAGAAAACCGACTAAGAAACAGAAAAGTTTTGGTATCTTACCTAGAATTGTAACATAAAAAAAGAAAAAAAGAAATGGGTTTCTCGAAATTTGAGATATTTATCCGTGATTTATGTGTTTACAAAATTGCATTTTGGTGATATACTATACTTAATTTATTATGTCCATATAAAAACAGAAAAAGAAAGGAACGGAAGATTTTTATGAACAGTGATTTTAAGAATAATCCGAGCGGCGAAAATCTTGATGCGGCATTGCCCGCGCAGGAAGTGCCGAACACGAAAAAAAGTATAAAATTTCGCTTGAAAGAATTTCAGGGATTCTATCTTTTGGCTTCGTTTTTTATCCCTTTCGTGATCATGCTCGGTGTATATGCCTGTCTTGGTAAGCACCCGTTTGGCAATAACTCGGTGCTGACGCTTGACCTGCAGGCACAATACGTTTACTATTATGAAGCGATCCGCAGATTGCTCACGGAGGGCGGAAGCTGGCTCTACTCTTGGGAGCGAACGCTCGGCGGTGAATTTATGGGTATCGTCGCTTACTATATGGCGAGCCCCTTTAATCTCATTCTCGTGCTTTTCCCGAAGAAAATGCTTGCAGATGCCGTTATGTTTATCCAGCTTGCCAAGGTCGGCACGATGGGTCTTACGTTTGCTTATTATCTGCGCAAAACACGCGGTACGTCCGATATGCAATGTGTGACATTCGGCGTTCTTTATGCGCTTTCGGCATACTCTGTCGTTCAGCTGATGAATCCTATGTGGCTCGATGCGATGGCGTTTTTGCCGCTTCTCGTGCTTGGTATTGAATCCATGATCCGCCAGAAAAAGTTTATTCTTTATACGGCGATGCTGGCAACGATCTTCTGTACGAACTATTACATGGGTTATATGTGTGCGATCTTCACGCTCATCTATTTCTTCTATTATTATTTCCTCGTGCGCGACGAATTGCCGCAGAACAAAGGTGCTTTGGAAGGCAAATGGCTTTCCCGCATGCTTCACTCCCGCGGTCTTGAAACGTTTATGCGCTTTGGTGTTTTCACCGTTATCGCACTCTTTATTTCCGCATTTATGCTTCTCAGCGCATGGTATTCGCTTCAATTCGGTAAGATGGATTTCGGCAATACCAATTTCACGCCGAGCTTGCGCTTTGATTTCCTTGACATTTTCGTAAAACTTCTTCCCGGTTCTTATGATACGGTCCGCCCGAACGGTTTGCCGATGATCTATTGCGGCATGTTGGCTGTCGTGGCGCTTCCGCTTTTCTATATGTCGCCTGTGATCTCGAAAAAGAAAAAGGTGCTTTCCACCGCGGTGCTTGCGGTATTCCTCCTTTCTTTCTCCGTGAACACGATCGACCTTGTTTGGCATGGTTTTTCCACGCCCAACTGGCTGAACTACCGTTATTCCTACATCGTTTCCTTCTTCCTTTTGCTGATGGCTTGTGACGCGCTTCGCGGACTTCACAAGATCGCTTTTGGAAAGATTTTGACTGTCGGTGCATTTCTCGGCGTTTTGATCCTCGTGGTCCAGAAGCTGGAATACGTTTTCCTGCGCAACACCAAAGAGGTTCCGCTCGATGACGTGAAATGTATTTTGCTTTCGCTCATTTTGCTTGCGGCATATCTGATCATTCTTTATTATATGAAGCAGGACAAGATGGAAAACGTCGGTGTTTTTGCGCTTGCTGTGATCGTTTGCGTGGAAATGTTCGCATCGGCTTTGATCACTATTGCTGACGTGCAATCCGACGTTGGTACGGTAAAATACGGCAACTACGTTTCCGGCAGTACGGAAAAATATGACGGCTACACAGGTGCGATCGCACGTCTGGAGCCCGTTGTGGAAGCTGTCGAGAAGAAAGATACTTCTTTCTATCGTATGGAAAGCACCGTTTACCGCAGACAGGGCGGTGTTAACGAACCGATGGCGCTCGGCTTCAACGGTATTTCCCATTCTACCTCTACGTTGAATTCTTCTATTATTACCTTGCTGAACAAGCTCGGCTATTCTTCGACGGCGCATTGGACGAAATATCTCGGCGGTACGCCTGTTTCGGACGCTTTGCTCGGCATCAAATATGTCATCGTCAGCGATGACGACAGTACCTCGACCAAAGGTTTTTATCATAAGCTTGATAAAAACTTCTATGTGGAAGCGGCTTCCGCTCCCGAATACTATGAATACGTTCCTTCCGACAACACGATCTACGCGATGCAGAACACAAAGGCACTTTCCGTGGCTTACGGTGTCAGCCCCGATCTTGTTTCCGGTACGACGGAATTTTTGAATCCGCCTTACTACACGGCGCTTGAGCTTCAGAACAATCTGATCGACGCGATGCTTGCGGGTGTCACCAACGGAAGTGACGTTTTCAAGAGCATTTATGCACCGCTTGATGTGGACGACGGCACGTATACGACTTATACACATCATCATGAATACACCGACGCAAACGGTGAAAAACAGAAGGCGGAAAATAAATATTACGTGATCAATCCCGATGATGGCAACAGCGCGACTGTGCGCTTCAATTTGACTGCGGCGGCTGACGGTAATATTTATGCGCATTTCCCGGGTGTGCTTTTTGCGGAAATGTCCACCACCTGCAAGATCTACGTAAACAACGTATACGTTTGTGACTATTACACCAATGAAACTTGGACGGTGCAGAATCTCGGTACCTTTGAAAAGGGAGAGGAGATCGAAGTGGAGCTTCGCTTCTCCGGCGGTAAGCTTTATATCTCCCGCGCTTCCAACCGATTTTTCTATTATGTAGACTACGCCGCTTTGAACGATGCGTTCTCCGCGCTGGATGAAGCTTCGATGTATGTGGAAGAACATGGAAATGACTACTTAAAGGGCGTTATTGATATCCCCGAAGGTCAGGAATTGATCTTCACTTCCATTCCTTACGATGAGGGCTGGAAGGTCTACATTGACGGAGAAAAAGCGGAAACGGTGAAAGTTTTGGATTCGCTTCTCGCGGTTCCCACTACTG
>JBGVIG010000103.1:0-1521 GCA_045122995.1 Eubacteriales bacterium
GTTCCAGCGTCATCACTTCGCCGCCACGCGCAAGATAATCGGAAACGATGGCAGGAACGTTACCAAGTCCGTAGCCTGCGGGAACCACCGTGCCGTCTGCGACGGCGTCTTTGATGTGGAGATATTCCACACGGTCACGGAGCATTTCCCATGCCGCCATCGTGTCGACACCGCACTGCACGAAGTTTGCAGGATCAAAAACGGCGCGAAGTTTCGGGAATTCTTCTAAAAGCGCCAGACAATTTTCCGCGCTTTCGCCGAAGATATCTTTTTCGTTTTCATGGCAGAGAAGGATATGGTCGGGGGTAACGGAAAGGAGCTTGCGTGTGTTTTCCCACACGCGATCGCGTGTTTTTTCCTTACTTTCACCCTCTACAGGAAAGAAACTGAACATACGAACGTATTTTGCGCCGAAAATATCAGCACTTTCCAGAATTCGTTTGAGATCATCGAGATGTGTATCCATGTCGCCGTCTGCCGCGATCTTACCGATGGGCGAGCCCATGGACCAAACAGAAATGCCTGCCTCGTCCAGCTTTTTTTTGATCTCTTTTGCTTCCGTGGGGGTGATATCCTTGATGTTTTTGCTGTTTACGCCACGGATTTCAAGATAGGGGATCTCGTTGCGGCGAAGTGCTTCGATCTGTCCTTTCAAAAGGGGAGAAGCTTCATCTGCGAATGCACATAATTTCATAAGGGATTCTCCTTTTTGATTTTTTCGCGTGTATTATAACATAAATGCGTATGGATTGCAAGAAGAAAAAACGAGATTCCTTTTCGGGAATCTCGTTTGGGATCAAAACCAGCTTGTGATGAATATTTCAAGACCGATGAAAATAAGGATCGCGCCGCCGAAGATGCCTGCTTGGCCTGCAAGCTTCGTGCCGACTTTTTTGCCGATGAAAATACCTGCAAAGCAGATAAAGAACGTAACGATCGCGATGGTGAGCGCGGAAAGGATCGCGGCTTTGAGATCGTAAGATGCAATGGTGAAGCCTACGGAAAGCGCGTCGATGGAAGTTGCGATGCCTTGCACGACAAGTGCCATGAAGCCGAGTGATCGATTTTCACAATCGCAGGTGCAATCTTTGTTTTTGATGCCTTCAATAAGCATTTTTCCGCCGATGTAACCGAGAAGCGCCAAAGCGATCCAGGGAATCAATTTTTCAAAAGCGCTAAAATACTGCGCGATGGTATGAATACAAAGCCAGCCGATCAAAGGCATCAGCGCCTGAAAGAAGGCGAACATGCCGGCAATTCCGAATGTTTTGGGTAATTTCATTTTTGGTTCATTTAAACCGTTGGCAAGCGACACCGAGAATGCGTCCATGGCAAGGCCGACACCGAGCATGATGCTTGTAAAAAAGAAAGTAAAATTCAGTTCCATTTTCCTACGTCCTCTCAAAATAATAAAAATCGGATATGGCAAAACCATATCCGAAGATCATTTTAAATAAAAAGACTTCATGTATGGCTCACCCAATACATGAGTCTTGCAATTGAAAGCAAGCCAGACCTTTC
>JBGVIG010000104.1:0-2820 GCA_045122995.1 Eubacteriales bacterium
ATAATCGAGGGATCCACAGATTCCTTTCCCGTGACGAGATCGAAAAATTGGAAAATTAATAAAAATGCAAAGAAGGAAGATTTCAAAAGATCTTCCTTCTTTTTGTTTTGCGATGGTGATGCAATTTCTTGACAAAAAAAGCCCTGTATGATATACTTTTGATAAATTTGAACGAAAGAGGATTTTGTGATCGAATGAAAGGATTTTTCACCCAAAACCGCTATTTTCTTTTACCCTCGGATTGCCTTGATACGGAAGATATGCTCGGCAAATACGGCGGCAGACGCCTTGCGGTGGCGGAGCTTTTGGAAGAAAAATGTATGGCGCCCTATTTTGTGGCGGAGTATGCAAAGCAAGTGGAGATCACGCTTGGGGAATACGTTTATCCTTGTGATGTGCATGTGCTCTCCATGAAAGAATATAATGATCGTTTGCGTGTGATCATTCCCTTACACTGTGTCGACTGTCCAAATTACGGTGGCATTGACAGAACCGATGAATCTTTGGACGGACATCATGAGGAGATCTCATTGGACTGTGTTTGTTTTTACCGTGCGCAATCGGAAGCGGCACAAGTGCAAGGCGAGATTTTTGATTATTATCAAGTCGATGAATGGATCCGTCGTTTTGCTCTGCGATTTTATACGTTAAATCTCGAAGCAATGATCGATCGAGGGGAATTTTTGGGTGCGACGGACGCATTTTGTGAAACACTTTTTGAAATTGTCCATTGCGTGATTCCGCCTGTCTGGGCTCGAAAAAATAATGAAAAATATGAGCTTTTCTGCACGACGTTTACAGATGAGCACGATGGTCTTGTGATGGAACATATTTTCACGAGATTGACAGAGCTTTGCGGTAATACATGGAATTTTTATAATTATATTCCCAAAGACGCTCATGTTCCCGAGGCGATCAAGCCGCTGGGGGTCATTGCGCGAGGGCTACAAAATGTGGAGCCTTCTTTGGAAATGACAGTTTACGCAAAAAAAGGCTTTATCAATGAAACGTATTATTGGCTTTGTGCAACGCTTGGCGAAAGAGAATTGCAAAAGCTTTCAACACCGCTTAACGTGATCGAAGCGGAGAGTGAAGATGAGCTTCCCGAAGAAGCGGCAGATGCAGATACGCTCGCGGAGCTTTTTGAGGAGCTTTTGCCGCAGATCAGCTATGACGAAATGCGCGCGCCTGCCTCTCACGTTATCTTTTTTTCTCCCAATATTGATGATGTCGATGCTTCGGAAGAAGAAATTCTTTCAGATGGCAAATTATATTCTTTTCGTACCTCTTATCTTTGCGATCGATTCGTGATGCCGCTTCAACTGCATGAGCCGCTTATGAACATTTGGGAAGATTGCGGCACCGTGACAGAGCTTTGTTTGCCGATTGCGCGTTTTGTTTTTACAAAATCGCCGCTTTGTGCTTCCCGCTCTGCAGACGCGGCAGGGGAGCGCTTTATGCGTGAGACAGAAGCGCTTTTTGATTATCTTTCAAAATGCGGTCTTTTTCTTCTTTTTGCACAAGTCACGGGAGATAGCACTTCGGAGCAATTTGGTCTGGTTCTCAATCACACGGAGTTTCTTTACGCTGTGCGATATATGGCACCGTTCTTTATGAAATATCCCGCGGAGCTTTATCTTTATACCGCTTCGCACTGCGGCGGCGGACATTATAAGTTAGGATTTGAAATGAAACTTTTGGAGGAGGAAACTCTTCTTTGGTCTAATATATAAAAAGGGAGGTCTTCAATGATTCGCTTCATACAAACCGCTGAAACTTTTTTTGATATAGAAAAGGCAAGAGAAGCCGTGCTTCGTTTTGCTAAGACAGCAACGCTACAGGAGCGCAAAAAAGCGGAGCTTCTTCTCGACAATGGAGAATATTGTTTGACAAAGCCGCTCGTTTTCGATGCCAATGAAGAGCCTGAACTTTTGAACATCGAACTTTCTTTGTGCTGTGAAAACGGGACGGCAACTTTCACTTCTAATCGTGCTTTGGATTTTGATAGAATGGAAAAGACAGAAAAGGGTTACGTTTATCAGTTCGAAAAAGATGAATCGGGAAAATATCCTATTTTTCATGATGTTTATGAAGAATTTGATCGCATGCCGATTGCCGCTTCTGCACATGGCACACATGCTTTCTCCTTTTCTGAAGAAAATAAGCGCATCAATGAAACCAATCTGGAAGGCATCTACGTCCCTGAGGAAATGGCGGAAAAGCTTCCCGACGGCGATCTTTTTCCTTTGGAATTGATGATCTATGTGGAATGGGAATTTCATGTTTTGCACGTTCTTTGTGTGGATCGTGACCGAATCAAAATTGATGAAAACGGCAACCGTCACGTACTTTTGCGGATCGTTCCCGAAGAACTTTTTGATTACGTAAAAGGTGTGAACCGTGTTTTGCAACCGAAAAACAGAGAATGCTTTTTCAGAAATCACCCGATCTTTTTGAATGAGAACAGTTGGTGCTATGATCATAAAAACGGTATTTTGCATTTTTCTCCGAAGTTTGATCTGAATGAAAAAATTTTTGTGCCGACGCTGGAAAAGCTTTTGGTTATCAAAAACATGAACGGTGTCACGCTGCGAGGGCTTACGTTTACGGGGATAACGGATAAATTTCTTCCCGAAAACGGGTTCCTTTCCGATCAGGCAACGGTCGAAAAGCGCTCGAAAAAAAAGGTTTCGGAAGCGGCACTCCTTACGGAAAACGTGCGCGCGCTTATCGTAGAAAACTGTGAATTCAAGCAGCTTGGTACAAACGGTATTCTGATGCTCGGCACTTCTGCCATGGTGAATATTCACGATAATTATT
>JBGVIG010000105.1:0-3488 GCA_045122995.1 Eubacteriales bacterium
GAATCACGTTTTCGAAGCAAAAGAGGACTATTCTCTCCCGAAATTCTATGCCCTCGTAGAATTCCCGTATCCCAGCGGTTCGGGTATGCACGTTGGTCATATCAAGGCGTATTCCGGCCTTGAGGTTGTTTCCAGAAAGAAGAGAATGGAAGGCTATAACGTTCTTTTCCCGATCGGCTTTGACGCTTTCGGTCTTCCCACGGAAAACTCCGCGATCAAATTCAATACGCACCCCAGAATCCTTACCGACAGAAATATCGAAAAATTTACATCTCAGCTCAAAAAAGTCGGCTTCTCCTTTGACTGGAGCCGTGTCATCGACACCACCGACGAAAATTACTATAAATGGACACAGTCGATCTTCCGCAAGATGTTTGACGAAGGTCTTGTTTTCCGTGCGAAAACCCTCGTAAACTATTGTCCGCATTGTAAAGTCGTTCTTTCCAATGAAGACTCCCAGGGTGGTAAATGTGATATTTGTCACAGTGATATCGTGCAGAAGTCCAAGGATGTTTGGTATCTTCGCATCACCGAATATGCCGATAAGCTCCTCCAGGGCCTTGGCGGTGTAGATTATCTTCCCAACATCAAGCTTCAGCAGGAAAACTGGATCGGTAAATCCGAAGGTGCTTTCGCAAACTTCGCTCTGAAAGATACCGATGACAGCTTGCTGATCTATACCACCAGATGTGACACTATGTTCGGCGTTACTTTCATGGTTATCGCGCCCGAACACCCCATCATTGAAAAATACAGCGACCGCATCAAGAATATGGACGCGTTGAACGCTTACAAAGAAGAATGCGCGAAGAAGACCGAATTTGAACGCACACAGCTCGTCAAAGACAAGACCGGTGTTTGCATCGAAGGTCTTACTGCCATCAACCCCGCAAACGGTAAGGAGATCCCGATCTATATCTCCGACTACGTTATGATGGGTTATGGTACCGGTGCGATCATGGCAGTTCCTGCACATGACGAACGCGACTATGATTTCGCGAAGAAATTCGGCATTGACATTATCGAAGTTATCAGCGGCGGCAATATTGCAGAAGCTGCTTATACCGGTGACGGTGAAATGGTAAACTCCGATTTCCTCAACGGCATCAAGACCAAAAAAGAAGCAATCGCAAAGATGCTTGAATATCTCACCGAAAAGGGTATCGGTGAAAAGGGTATCCAGTTCAAGATGAAAGATTGGGCATTCAACCGCCAGAGATACTGGGGTGAACCCATTCCGATCGTTCACTGTCCGCATTGCGGCATGGTCGGTGTTCCTTATGAAGAACTCCCCCTCCGCTTGCCCGATATGGAAAAATTTGAACCCGGTGAAGGCGGCGAAAGCCCGCTTGCCAGAGTGGAAAGCTTTGTAAACTGCAAATGTCCCAAGTGTGGTGGCGACGCAAAACGCGAAACCGACACCATGCCGCAGTGGGCAGGCTCTTCTTGGTATTTCCTCCGCTATTGCGATCCGAACAACGCAGAAGCACTTGCTTCTAAGGAAGCTCTGAACTACTGGCTCCCTGTTGACTGGTATAACGGCGGTATGGAACACGTTACCCGTCACATGATCTATTCCCGTTTCTGGCACCACTTCCTCTATGACATGGGCGAAGTTCCTTGCGCTGAGCCTTACGCAAAGCGTACCGCACAGGGTCTTATTCTCGGTCCTGATGGCGAAAAGATGAGTAAATCCAAGGGCAATGTTGTCGATCCTAACGACGTTGTAGAAGAATACGGCGCAGACGTTCTCCGTGTATACGTTCTCTTTATGGGCGATTACGGTGCGGCAGCTCCCTGGTCCCCCTCCAGCATCAAGGGTTGCAAACGCTTCCTTGACCGTGTAGAAGGTTTGATGTATATGGCAAAGGGCGAAGGTGTGACCCCTGCGCTTGAAACCTCTTTCCACAAGACCATCAAGAAGGTGACAAGCGATATCGACGCGATGAAGTTCAATACCGCGATCGCAGCGCTCATGTCCCTCATTAACGAGATCACCGACGCGAAGACATTGACTGTCGACGAGCTCAAGACATTCGTGAAGCTCCTTTGTCCTTTCGCACCGCATATCGCGGAAGAACTTTGGCACAGACTCGGTGAAGAAAGCATTCTTTCTCTCACTGCATGGCCCACCTATGACGAAGCGAAGACTGTGGACAACACCGTTACCATCGCCGTTGCTGTTATGGGTAAGACCAAGGATACTGTGGAAATTCCCAAGGACGCAGACGAAGATACCGCTTTTGCGGCTGCTATCGCCAGCGAAAAGATCGCAAACCTCATCGCAGGTAAGCAGATCGTGAAGAAGATCTACGTGAAGAACAAGATCTTTAACTTGATTGTAAAATAAGTATAGAATACTTGATGAAAAGACACCGCTTCTTTTGGGGAACGGTGTCTTTTTTTCTTGACATTTACTGGGTTTTTCTTTATAATAAGGGTAGAAAAAGAGAAGGAGGTATGCCATATGACAGAAAATGAAATTTTGGAAAATAGCATACAGACCGACGAACAGAAAAAGAAAAAGGATAAAGACGTTTTTCGCTTGATCGCGCTTTTGTGCGTGGTGGGTGTGATCGGTGTGGTTCTCTTTGTGGGAATGTTCGTTATGATGTTTTTCGGCGTGAAGCATACGGAAAGCTATGCCGTGGCTTACGAAGCGCTTGTGGCAAGCGAGGAGTTTTTATCAAGCGGTATCTCTGAGGAAGATATCAAGCTCATCAATTACAGCATCAACACCGGCGTCAGTGAAGGAGAAGCGATCTTCGTTTTTCGTGCGGAGCAGGAGTTGTTTACCGTATACTGTGAGCGCAAGGGGGACGTGTGGTCAGCTTGTGAGATCGTGGTATCTTTTTTGAATGATTTTGATTTTTATGATGAAATAGAAATAGGTGGAGATATCTGATGAATTTCACGATTGATTTTTCAAAGCCTTTGGGCGAAGTGAAGCCTGTGAACGGCGTGTGCAACGGCCCTTCCAAATTCACGGCGAAATATTTTGCGAAGGCACATATTCCGTTTTCGCGCTTGCATGACATGAGAACGCATTTCCACGATTGCTGTGACGTACCGAGCATTTTCAAGGATTTTGATGCGGACGAAAATGATCCTGCAAACTATGATTTCACGCTTTCCGATTATTATATCGAAAAGATCAAGGAATGCGACACGGATATTATCTATCGTCTTGGCTCCAGCATGGAACAAGGGGAGTTCCGCTTCAACAATCGTCCGCCGAAGGACTACGCCAAGTGGGCGCGCATTTGTGAGCATATCATTCGCCATTACAACGAAGGTTGGGCAAACGGGCATCACTATGATATCAAATATTTTGAGATCTGGAATGAACCGGACACTTGCAACCAAAACCGTGAAATGGACGGTCAATGGACAGGAACGGCTGAAGAATTCGGTGAATTTCTTGCCGTGGCGGCAACACATCTGAAAAAATGCTTCCCCAATCGCTACATCGGCTCGTATCCGAGCTG
>JBGVIG010000106.1:0-3835 GCA_045122995.1 Eubacteriales bacterium
GGAAATCAAAAATGATAGAATAGTCTTTTCAACTGTTCTACCAGATGGGACAGAATTTAGCGATGATCTCTGCGAGCGCGTAGAGATCATCGAGAAATTCATTGATCTTCTGACAGGGAATGAAGTAGTGAAGATAAAGCTATATATGCCTTATGCAGAAAAAATTCTCATTTTGGAACGAAATCAAATTTCAGAGAAAAAGCTATTCGATGATTTGACCCGTAAAGGGTTATCGGTCTTTGAAAATTTGGAGAGCGCTTCTATACTGAAAAAGGTGCTTGTCGATACAGAGAAAGAATCAATAATTTCATTCCATCATCAGGAGTTTGGATTTCAAATTTTGCCCGATGGGCGTGAATGCTTTCTTGGATATCACCCTATGGGAGCTAATTTGACAGAGTATGAAGCTCAATCCATTCATAAAAATGAAAAAACAATGAAACCAAAAGGTTCTTTTGATGCTTGGCGTAGCTTTATTCGTAAGAAAATTGCTAAAAATGCTAAGCTTTCAATGGCACTATTGCTTGGAGTAACGGCTCCAGTGGCACATATACTTCGAGAGAATGATGTGTTCACAGATGTACCTCTGTGGTCGATTATTGGCGAAACCTCATCAGGCAAGACTACGATTTTGCAAATGATAGCGAGTTTATACGCGAATCCAAGGCGATATATAACGACCTTTAATGCGACTACGAATGCTTTTTTTGAATCAATTCGAGAAAAGCAAGGTTTACCAGCATTAATTGATGAAGCAACTCACACGCCTCATTTTGATTGGGATGCTGTGCTTTATGGCGTTCCCGATGGTCGAGAAAAAATGAAATGTGACGGTAGCGGCAGATTACGTGAGTTTAAGGACTTTTCAGGAGCGGTTGTTATTACGAGCGAAAAGTCTGTGCTTGAACGCTCGCACAGTTATGGTGGGCAAAACGCACGTATTATTGAGTTTACTGAAGATTGGTTCGAGGGTCGCGGTGAGGATGCAGAAGCGGCAAAAGCTTTTTTTGCGAAAAATTACGGCTGGGCTATTGAGCCTATTATATCTTTACTGACGCAAGATGGCTTTGCTAAAAAGCTTGAAAAGAAATGGAAGATATTCTATCGTGAGTTGCTATTGAAAACACAAGCATCGGTAGGGCTTGATCGTCGAATTTTGCAAAGGATTACACTTATACTTGTCTCTGGTTGGGTATTCGAAAAAGCTATCAAAACAGGGTTGCATCTTGATAACGTGAAGGGTCTTTTGTTAAGAATTTACTATGAAAACCGTAATCGCTATGTGGTCGTTGACCCAGCAGATGAGCTTCTCAATTTAATTTGTGATTACATTGTCAAAACACAAGATCGCTTTCCAAGTGAAGTGCAACTTCGTTCAAAATCACGCCGTTATACAAACGCATCCCTTGAGGGTGTGCGTGGGGATGGGTGTGTATGGATTCTTGAAAGTGTTTTTCATAGAATCATTGATAAGCAAGTTAAATACGGTTTTCGAACTGCGTGCAAAAAACTGGAAGAACATCATTACATAAAAAGATACTTTGGGGATCGCTACGTTAAGAAAGAATCTTTTGGAGTGGTAAGTGCAGATTTCTATTGCATACTACTTCCAAATAATGATACTGTAATAAATAAAATAGAAAAAATGAAAGAATATGATCGAAGTCTCGTGAATGTCAATAAAACATTTGGCGAGGATTACTATGGCGAAGAGGACTACTCGTCGCTGAAAAATTTTTGTAAAGAAGATGAAGATAAAATGCTTCTTGGATTCCTATGTCTATCGGCTCAAAATACGCGAATGATAGTCAATGATAAATTGAAAAATGCGCTTGGTTTAAGAGCATCAGATCGTTTATATTTTTTGCCGATGCCCAAGAAGGGTGTGTTAATTTTTGGAAATGAAAGATTAGTTAAAGATGCGCCGTCATGTGCTTTATCCATATCTGGGGATAATAAGAGCCTATTCACGGATGCGCGCAAAATAGATAAACTTTTAAGGTTATTTGATGAAAAGATTGAAATATACCATCGCCTATTGCTTACTGATATTCATATTGAAAGCAAAGGCGATATAAAAGTTGCTATAATAAATATGAAAAATAGATTTGGCAGATGGAGTGGTGCATTATGCAAAACCGATCCATTGTCGATAGATGATATATTTTTTGAAGAAAAGCATCGTGGAAGCAAAATTCATGAATTGCTTTCCGATGAAGAAGAAACATGAAGAAGGAAGGTTGTTTTATGACAAACTATTTAAATGATTTACTTGAAAATCTCGATGACATTGATGTTTTTGATTTTGCTGGACTTTCTCATGGTGGCAATAGTATTCCCTCTATGACTATAGTTAATAGCAAAAAGAATGGAAAGCGCCTTACATTCAGCAAAGCCCTTTCTCAAAAATTAGGCTTAACAGATTCGGTCGACATCCTTTTGTTGAAGAAAGGAACGATTGTGATTGCAGGTAATATTGATATTGAGCAAGCAGAAGCTTTTGATTTGTGCGATGATGAAGGTCGAAAGATTATCTATCACGCAGAACTTGTTAAAAAACTTGCTTCGCTTGGAAAACTCGATTTTGATGATCGCACCTCATATTCATTTCGAAATATTAGTTTCGATCAACATGGTGACACAGAAATTGCTACTATTGATTTGACAAAACCTTTAGAATCAAATTCAAAACGCAGAAAAAATATGAGAGGTGAACCATGATTTCAACAACGTATCATTATTCTCGTGTAGATCTTTTGAATGGTGAGCTAAAGAAAGCTATCGTTAGTACATCGGGAACAAAAAAGCAACAACGCGATGTAGAGATTGTTGCCGCCGTTCTAAGAAAAATTCAAAAGTAAACATAAATGCCCCATGCCGTTAACGCGGCATGGGGTAAGGAAAGGAAATCAAATGAAAAATGTGAATATTGAAGAAAATAAAAATGCCGTAGCTTACATGAGATTTTCCTCCTACAATCAAGACGAAAATTCGATTGAATATCAGCGCGGCGCTATCCATGCATACTGCAAACAGCATGGTTATGTGATCGTGAAAGAATATGTTGACGAAGCATATACTGCTACAAACGATAGAAGACCAGCCTTTCAACAGATGGTGCAAGATGCTCAAAATAAACCTGAGTGGGCATCAGTTATGGTGTTTGACCTTAATCGTTTTGCACGAAATAACAAGGATGCTAACAATTATACAGCGCTTCTTGAAGATCATGACATTTGCCTTATTAGCGTTACTCAAGATTTTGGAGATACCATAGAAGGCTTTTTGATTAGAGGGATTCTTAATTTGATCAACGAATACTTTAGCCGTGTTAACAGCAAGCATACCCATGCTGGTTTGAAAAATAAGGCGGAAAAAGGTATTCATTGTGGCGGTGTACCGCCGCTTGGCTATGATGTTAGTAGCGATAAGAAACTGGTTATCAATGCAAATGAAGCAGAGATTGTCAAAAAAATCTTCACGATGTTTGAGCAGAATTATTCTTATGCACAGATCGCAGATACCTTGAATTCCGAGGGGTATAAAACAAAGACAGGGAAACCATTTAATAAAAATTCTTTCAGTAGCATACTGCATCAAGAAAAATACACAGGTCTCTACACTTGGAATAAAATTCGACAGAAAAATAGTCAAGGTATTCGTAATTCTCATGCGTTCAAGCCAATCGAAAAACAAGTTCGTATTGATGATGCTTGCCCTGTAATTATTCCGGCTGAACAATTTGAAAGAGTGCAGAATATGATTGCTTCTCGCCAAAATGGTGTTGCTGCTTCCAAAAGCAAAAACCACTATATGCTGGGGGGATTAAATTTTT
>JBGVIG010000107.1:0-1393 GCA_045122995.1 Eubacteriales bacterium
CGGGCGTTGACCGCGGCAACCAGATCCTTTGTCAGCTTGACCGTATCGCAGAGGTCATCGGTTATCACCCTCGCCGCATCGGTCTTTCCGCCACCATTGGTGACATTGAACACGCAAGAGCGTGGCTCACGGGAAATACGGGCAGAAACACCGCCGTTCCCACCGTCACCTCCGCCAAAACGAAGTGGCGTCTTGCGCTGGAACATTTTTATATCCAAGATAACACAACAGACCGCGAAAAAGATCCTACCGAATATCCCGAAAATCGCATTGAAATCGACGCAGGTTACGAATATATGTACGATTGCGTGAAAGACAGAAAAAGCATCGTTTTTTCCAATTCGCGTGAAGAAACCGAATACGTCACTGCCACCCTGCGCCAGATCGCAGGCAATCGTGGCGACAATGATATTTTCTATATCCACCACGGAAATCTTTCCGCTTCCATTCGTGAAGAAACAGAGCAACGCCTCAAAGAAGATGGCAAATGCGTCGCTTGTGCCACCGTGACGCTTGAGCTCGGCATCGACATTGGCAAGATCGAAAGAATCCTCAACGTCGGCTCTCCGAATACGGTTTCCGGCTTTTTGCAAAGACTTGGCAGAAGTGGCAGAAAAACAGGAATTCCCGAAATGTTCATGGTCTTCCGCGAAGAAAAGCCTCTGCCGGATACGCCTCTCCCTGCCCTCATTCCGTGGGAGCTCGTTCGCGGTATCGCTGTCGTGCAGCTATATCTCGAAGAAAAATTCATTGAGCCGCCGAGCATCAAAAAAATGCCTTTCAGTTTGCTTTTCCAGCAAACACTCAGTATTCTCGCTTCCTCAGGTGAGAACACCCCCAAGCGCCTCGCCGAAAAGGTTCTCTCACTTTCGCCCTTTTATCATGTGGATAAAGAAGATTATCGTGAGCTTCTCATCTCCATGATCAAAAACGATTATGTGGAAATGACAGAAAACAAAGGATTGATCCTCGGTCTGAAAGGTGAAAAGCTCACCAAAAGCTTCAAGTTTTATGCCGTCTTCAAGGATAGCGAGGATTATTCCGTCAAACACGAAAGCGAAGAGATCGGCACAATCTCCTCGCCTCCTCCTGTTGGAGATCGCTTTGCCCTTGCAGGACGGGTATGGGAAGTGGAAGAGCTAGATCTTCCCAGAAAGCTGATCTATGTTCACCCTGTCGCAGGCAAAATGCAGGTAGCGTGGCCCGGAGAATACGGTGAGATCCACACCAAGATCCTCGAAAAAATGCGTGAAGTTCTCACAGGCGACCGTGAATATCCCTATCTCAAAGGAAATGCACGCGAGCGCCTTGCCGCCGCAAGACGTGTCTTTGCCAATACGGGAATGAACGAAACGCTTCTTGTTTCCCTCGGCGGCAATACACGCTGTCTGCT
>JBGVIG010000108.1:0-3600 GCA_045122995.1 Eubacteriales bacterium
GCGAGCTTCCCACGATGTCAAAGGTGCTGATCGGTGTTCTTGTCGGCACTTGGGTGCTCATCGGTGTCTACGTTGGCATGGAATGGCTAAAAAAGAAGAAAAATGAAAGCTGATATCTTGACACATCTTAAATTTGGTGTATAATTAAAGTATCAATCTTATTTTTATAAAGGAGAATAAAAATGAAAAGATTTTTGCTCTTGGTTCTCGCTGCTGCTATGGTACTTTGCATGGTTTCCTGTGGCGCAGAGGACATCACAAAGAAATCCGAAGGTGTTATGACTTGGGCGGAATATGACGCTGCTGCTATTGATGAACAAGTTACAATCGAAGCTTATGTTCAGGCAAAACAGAGCTGGTGGGACAACAAAGCGGTCCTTTACCTCCAGGACGCTGACGGCGCTTACTTCATTTACAACCTTCCTATCAGCGAAGATGATTACAACAAATTGACTATCGGTAAGAAAGTTAAGATTTCCGGTTACAAAGCAGATTATGCCGGCGAAGTTGAAATCATCGATGCTACCTACGAAATCCTCGAAGGCAACTATGTGGCAGAACCCACCGACGTTACTGCTATTCTCGCATCCGATGACCTTGTTAAGAAGCAGAATATGTTCGTTTCCTTCAAGGGCATGACTGTGGAAGCTTCCAAAGATGCAGACGGCAACGACGTTGCATACCTTTACAAATGGAATGGTACCGGTAAGGACGGCGACGACCTTTACTTCAATGTTTCTGTTAACGGCAAGACCTATTCCTTCACCGTTGAATCCTATCTCTGCGACAACACCACCGAAGTATACCAGGCTGTTAAGAACCTCAAGATCGGTGACGTGATCGACATGGAAGGCTTCCTCTACTGGTACAACGGTGTTAACCCCCACATCACTTCTGTAACTCCTGCAAAATAATTTTGAAAAACGGTTGCTTTTGCAACCGTTTTCTTTTTGTCCGATGTTGAATCATGGGGGCGACTTATGTTATAATAGCTATAAAAGGGAGGTGCGTTTTACGGAAAAGAATATGGAGATGGCCAAAATGATCGCGGAAAAGGTAAGCCAAATGGGCGGCAGAGCGTATTTTGTTGGCGGATACGTCCGTGATCGGCTTTTGCATATAGAAAATAAGGATATTGATATCGAGGTTCACGGCATCTCGCCGCTACAGCTTTCAGAGCTTCTGGACCTTTTTGGTGAGCGCATCTCCATCGGAGAGAGCTTTGGCATCTACGGACTCAAAGGCTATACGCTGGATATCGCAATGCCGCGAAAGGAAAAGGCAACGGGCCGTGGACACCGTGATTTTGAAATGTCGGTCGATCCGTTTATCGGTGTGAAAAAAGCAGCTCAGCGTAGAGATTTCACGGTCAATGCGCTCATGATGGATATTTTGATGGAGGAGATCGTCGATCCGTTCGGCGGTATTGCGGACCTTGAGAAGGGCATTTTACGCCACGTGAGCGACGAAACCTTTGCGGAGGATGCACTCCGTGTTTTGCGCGGTGCGCAGTTTGCGGCAAGATTCGGTTTTTCTTTGGCAGAGGAAACGCTGGCGCTATGCAAAACGATCGATCTTTCGCATCTTTCCAAGGAAAGAGTGGAAGCGGAATTGCGAAAAGCACTTCTGAAAGCGCAAAAACCGTCCGTGTTTTTTGAGATTTTGCGCAAAACAGGAAAGCTTTCCGCGTGGTTTGGCGAGCTGGAAGCGCTTATCGGTGTGGAACAAAACCCCGCGTATCATGCGGAGGGCGATGTCTGGAATCATACCATGATGGTCCTTGATGAGGCGGCAAAGGTTCGGGAGCAGACAGCAGATGCTTTTGGCTTTATGATCACTGCGCTCACGCATGACTTCGGAAAAGCGACCTGCACCAAAATGGTTAACGGAAAAATCCAATCTCATAATCACGAAACGCTGGGACTTCCGCTGATCGAAGCATTTCTCACGCGCATCACGAGCGAAACGAAGTTGATCCGCTACGTTTTGAATCTCGCGAAACATCATATGAAGCCGAATATGTTGGCAGCGGCTCGCTCCTCTGTGAAGGCAACGAATAAGATGTTTGATAGTGTTTTCGCGCCGCAAGATCTCATTTTCTTTGCGCTTTGCGATCATCGCGGCAGGATCACATCCTCTCCGGCAGGGGATTCCAATGAAGAATTTTTGATGGAACGTCTTGCAATCTATCAAGAAATGATGGCACGACCTTATGTGATGGGCAGAGATCTTGTGGAAGCAGGGCTTTCACCCGACGAGCGTTTTTCCACGATTTTGGATTATGCACATAAATTGCGTCTTTCGGGGGTAGAAAAGGAAGCGGCACTGAGGCAAACGCTTTCTTACGCAAAAACTTTTCGTAAAAAATAAATATTTCTTTGAGGAGAGAACAATGGGGCAGTATGTGAACTATAAGATCGCACCACATGCGATCGCAAAAAACGAACTTTACGTCGATCATGAAAAAAACGGCAGGAGCGGACATCTCAGCCATGCGCTTGTGGAATACAAAAAAGGGCATATCATGTCTTTTTATTCTAATTGTTCCGGCAAAAGAAACAAATGGTCACCTGGTCACAATGGTTTCGGCTGGCTCGAATATCGCTCGTCGGCTGATGACGGCGTGACTTGGAGCGAAGCGAAGATCTTGCCGTATTCATGGCATGCTTTGCTGAACGAAGTCTTCACGGTGAGCTGTGAAAAGGCAGTTTCCACGAAGGAAAATGAGATCGTAGCGTTTTGTATTCGCAATTTGAATCCCAACGGTTGGGAGCCTTACATGGAGCCTGTGGTCGTGCGCAGTGAAGACGGCGGCGAAACATGGTCGGACGCTGTGCAGATGTGTGATAAAAAGGGTAGGATTTATGATGCACTTGTGCGTGACGGCGTGATCTACGTTCTTATGCTTGCAAACGATGATTTCGAAGCAAAGCTTCCCGAACATCTTTATTATATTTATGAAAGCCATGATGGTGGCAGAAGCTTTTCTCTCAGAGGTGAGCTGCCCGGTGACACTTGCGGTCATGCTTATGGCAATATGACACTTCGTGATGACGGCGCACTCATTTGCTATGAATATGATACGAAGGACGAATATAATCTTGTCTATCACATCAGTTATGATATGGGGCTTACGTTTGCGGAAAGCGGAAAAAGCTATTGCGCAAAACGAATCCGCAATCCGCAGGTGGCAAAGGTGAATGGCGGCTATCTGCTCCATGGCAGAGCGGGGTGTGTGACACCGGAACTTCCCATGCATTTCGTGCTTTATACGAGTGCGGACGGGATCCATTGGGACGACGGCAGTTATATTTATGCGCGCGAAGCCCAAACAGCATATTATTCCAACAATCTTGTTTTTGAAAAGCAGGACGGCGGACAGCGTGTGCTGATTCAAGCGTCCGTTCCTTACAGCAAGGGCGGCGTGAACATCGCGCATTGGCTTTTGGATATAGAATAAACTATAGGGGGATTTATTATGATTGATTTTAACAGTGACGGCTTTTTTGCCAGACTAAAAAAGGTGAAAAACAATGAGTTCGGCAAAATGATCGATGATTTTCTGATCTATGGCGAAGAGATTCTCGGTTCTTATCTAAG
>JBGVIG010000109.1:0-5891 GCA_045122995.1 Eubacteriales bacterium
CTTTACGGGGCAGAATATCGCAGCGAGAAAATATCGTCGCGTTCGCAAAGTTCTTCGTTATTGTCTTGGCTGTGCTGTTGCGATTGGCGCGATCATGGGCGCACTGGTTATCATCTTCGGAAAGCCGCTTCTTGGCATCTATATTCCCGGTGATGAAGAAGCGATCAACATTGGTTATCAAAGAATCCTTCTTCTTTGTTCCACCTATTGGATCTGCGGACTTATGGACGTTACGGTAGGACAGCTTCGCGGACTTGGCTATTCACTGATTCCAATGATCGTGACGGTTGGCGGCGTTTGCGGACTTCGCATTCTTTGGATTGCAACTGTTTTTGCAAACTATCGTGATTGGATCGTTCTCCATTGGGCGTGGCCGATTTCTTGGATCATTGCTTTTGCGGTGCTCGCTATTTGCTATCTTGTTATTCAAAGAAAATTTCCCAAGCAAGATATGGAAGATACTCCTGCCGAGGTGCAGGCTAATTAAATTGTTATGATGAAAATGGGGGCGGACTGCCGTCCCCATTGGTTTTTTGTTTCGATATCACAGGGGAAAGAACCCCTATGGAAAGGCTATTGTTTATGAAATTGATTATTGCGGAAAAGCCGAGTCTTGCCAGAAACATCGTGGCGGGGATCGGCGGAAAGATGGCAAAGAAAAATGGCTATTTTGAAGGAGAAGGCTATCTTGTGACTTGGGCGTTTGGTCATCTTTTTTCGCTTTGCGATATTGAGGATTACGAAGAAAATCCGCCTGAAAACCCAAAATGGACGATGGAAAATCTGCCTTGTTTTCCCGAAAAATTTAAGTTTCGTTTGAAAAAAGATGCGAGCAAACAAGTTGATGCAGGTGTTGCAAAGCAGTTTGCGTTGATCAAGGCGCTTTGTAACCGCAAAGACGTGGACACGATCGTGAATGCAGGGGACGCTGATCGCGAAGGCGAGATCATCATTCGTCTTTGCGTGGAAAACGCGCTTATGGAAGAAAAAAAATTCGTGCGCCTTTGGCTTCCGGACCAAACACCGGAAACGGTGGCATCGGCGCTTACGGAAATGAAAGACGAAATGGAATATCAAAATCTTGCCGATGAAGGCTTTGCCAGAACTTATATCGACTGGCTTTACGGCGTGAATTTAACGCGCTATGCCACGCTGAAAACGGGGAAGCTCCTTCGCATTGGCAGGGTGATCATTCCCATCGTAAAGGCGATCTACGACCGCGATATGGCGATCAGAAATTTTGTGCCTGATATTTATTACGGAATTTCCAGTAAAGAAGAAACCGGCGGCGAGATTGTGGAGCTCAGTTCCAAGCATAAATTCGCGAAGGAAGAGATGGACAAAGCGAATGCGCTTTGTGAAAAATACAATGACGCTAAAGCTATCGTCGTGGATAAAAAACGGAAAAAAGATACCATCGCACCCGGCAAGCTGTATTCACTTTCCAAGCTTCAGAATATGCTTGGAAAAAAATATAAAATGCCGATGACGGAAAGTCTTGAGATCATTCAAAAGCTTTACGAAAACGGTTACGTGACCTATCCCCGTACCAACTCGGAATATCTTGCCACAGCGGAAAAGGATAAAGTAAAAAAGATCCTTGAAAACGTGGCAAAGCTTGGTTATCCCGTGAAATTTAAGGATAAGAAAACCATTTTTGACGATAGCAAGATCGAATCTCACTCGGCTTTGACACCTACATATAAAATCCCTGCCAAAGGCGTTCTTTCCGAAAAAGAAACACAAGTATATTCCGCGATCATGCGCCGTTTTGTGGCTGTTTTCTGCTCGGAAGATTGTCTGGCGGAAAAGACGGAGATCAAGATCCGTGTCGGCGACTATGAGGATTTTGTTTTAAAAGGCACGGTGATCCTGGAGCCGGGTTGGACAAAATACGATGAATTTTCCAAGCAGGACAAGATCTTGCCTAAACTGGAGATCGGCGACGAAGTGAACAAAAACTTCATGCCAAAAGAAAAAGAAACTTCACCGCCCAAACATTATACAATCGAAACGCTGAATAATTATCTCAAAAATCCTTTCCGTGAAGAGCAAGCCGCAGCGGCAGAAAACAAAAGTGAAATCGCAGAAGGGGAAATTGAGGACGACGCAGAGGATTATAAGGCAATCTTTGAAGGCTTGGAACTTGGCACGGAAGCGACACGAACGGGCATTATCGACAATGCGCGCAACAGTGGTTATATCGAGCTGAAAAAGGACGTTTACACCATTTTACCCGATGGTGAATATCTCATCAAATCTTTGAAGCGCATGAAAATTTCCATGGATAAGTACAAAACCAGCGAAATGGGTAAAGCGCTCAAAAAGGTTTACCGAGGGAAAATGACCGTTTGGGACAGCGTAGCGCTTGCACAAAAGGAGATCTCGGAAGTTTTTACTCAGCAAAAAGAACCGCCTGAAACGGATAAAGATACGGGATTTTTCGGCGACATCGTCGGCAAATGTCCGCTTTGCGGTAAAGATGTTGTTCGCTATAAGACGGGGTACAGTTGCGGTGGATATAAAGACGGTTGCACGTTTTCCGTTTACGGCTTTATCTGTCATCGCGTGATCTCCAAGGTCAATATGCAAATGCTTTTGGAAACGGGCAGGACTTCAAAGATCCGCGGCTTTATCGGAAAAAGCGGAAAGCCGTTTGACGCTTATCTGAAGCTTGATGAAAATAAAAAAGTTGTTTTTGATTTTGAAAATAAATGAGGTATGAATGATGAAAAAAGGGACAAAAACATGGCTGATCGCAGCAGGCGTATGTTTTTCGCTGTTTTTGTTGCTCACCGTTCTTCTGTTGACTGTGGATGTGGATTACGCCGTATTACACGCGCCCGTGGGACTTTCTACGATCAATGGCTTTGTCTTTGAAGCGATCGGTGTCAACGCCGAATGGGAAATGGTTTCGGGAGTTTTATTTTTGGCGGCGGTCGCTTGCGTGATTACCATTGGTGTTTTGGCATGTTTCAAGCGTTTTCGCGGAGGACTTCGCAATCTTTTTTCTGCAGAACGCTGGAACCCGAATGAATTTGATATGCTTGTGGGTGCATGGATTTTAATGGCGGTTTGTTTTGTCATTTTCGAAATTTTTGTTATCAATTATCGTCCGATTTTGGAAAACGGTGAAATGGAAGCTTCATTTCCGTCCACACATGCGCTTATTTCTGTGGTAATTTTCGGTACGATGATGCTCTGGATCTCGCATCGACTGAAAAAAATGCCGTTGGAGATTTTTTTGCTTGTTCTTTTTGGAGTTTTGATGGTCGTTTCTGTTTTGGCAAGACTTGTGATGGGGGTGCATTGGCTGACGGATATCCTTGGCGGTGTACTTCTCGGCGGTGCGATCGTATCGCTTTGCGGCGCAGGAATTTCCTATCTAAAAGAGCGAGAAGTATCTTGATAAAAAAGGCATCGAAAGCATTTTTGCTTGTCGATGCCTTTTCTTTTTTGACCAATTTTGTTGACTTTCGTGCATGACTTTGTTATACTGGTGTTAAAGAAAAATAGAGAAGCAAGAGGTTTTTCGGCATGAAAAATTTTGATAAATTCGGTGTGATGATAGACTGTTCTCGCAATGCGGTTCCGAATCTTTCGGAATTGAAAAAATTTCTTTCTATCGTTGCAAAGATGGGATATAACTGTGCTATGCTTTATACGGAAGACACGTACGAAGTGGAAAACGAACCGTATTTCGGTTATCAACGCGGCAGATATTCCATGGAAGAAATCTGCGAGCTTGATACATATGCAAAAGGAATCGGGATCGAACTGATTCCGTTTATTCAAACGCTGGCACATCTCGGCACGCTGAAGCGTCACCGTGCATATCGCCACAAAGTGTTTGATATTGATGATATTCTCCTGATTGACGAGGCACGTACATATGAGCTTATTGAAAATATGTTCCGCACACTTGCAAAAATGTTTTCGTCAAAAACCGTGCATATTGGCATGGACGAGGCGCATCACGTGGGTTTAGGTAAATATCTGGATACGCATGGCTTTACCGATCGTTACACACTTCTTTTGAAGCATTTGAACCGCGTTTGTGAGATCGCGAGGAAATACGGCTTTGAGTCAATGATGATGGCAAACGATCTCTTTTTCAATCTGTCACCGGGCGTTTTCTGTTCTACCGATATCAGAGATTTTCCGCCTGAGATCACGGAAAACGTTCCTTCTGACTGTGCGATGGTGCATTGGGATTATTTTGGTATGGAATCTTCACGTTACCACGCGATGCTTGCTTCCACGAAAAAGCTTTCCGATGATGTTTGGTTTTCGGGTGGCGCATGGACATGGGGCACGTTTTCTCCTCACAACCGTTACAGCATGAAGCGAAACGCGATCGCAATCGAGGAGTGTAAAAAACAGGGTGTTCGGAAGGCTTTTTTCACTATGTGGGGTGATAACGGCGGCGAATGTGCGTATATGAGCGTTTTGCCTGCTTTGATGCATGCGACGGCTGTTGCTGAAAATATGTCGGAATCGGAAATGAAAGAACGTTTTTATGAAATAACAGGCGTTTCTTTCGATGCTTTTTCTGATTTGGATCTGTCAAATTATATATATGGCGAAGACGTGCCGGTGGAATCTCCTTATTTTCAAAACAGCGCTTGCAACTATAGCAAAACCTATCTCTACGATGATCCGTTTCTGGGCATCATGAGCGCGAATACACAGATCGAAGATCCCGGCGTATTCAGCGAATATGCAAAGCGGCTTTTGGCTTACGCCGATGAATATAAGGAGTACGCATTTCTTTTTGAAACGCAAGCTGCGCTTTGCGACGTACTGGAAGTAAAATTTCCATTGGCGAAGCGAACAAGAGCGCTTTATGAAAAAGGGGATAAAGAAGGACTTGCTCTTCTTGCCAAGGCGGATTATGCGAAAGCCATCATGCGCCTGGAATGCTTTTACCGTGTTTACCGCAAACAATGGTATAAAGTGAATAAGAGCTATGGCTTTGAAGTGCAGGATATTCGCCTTGGCGGTCTTATCCGCAGACTCCAAAACTGCCAGGAAATACTTCTTTCCTATGCTAAAGGAGAAATTTCTGAAATTGAAGAACTTCGTGAGGATATTTTGCCGATGAAGGACACTTATATCACGTCTTGGGATCAAATGGTAAGTGCTAATATTTTGTGATTCAATATTAATTTTTTTAAATATTATGTAAGAAGGTGTTTTTATGAAAAATGATAAACTTCGTCTTGCGCTGATCGGACAGGGCAAGCGTGGATTTAGTCTTTTGCGTGATTTCTTTGTGAAACAAAAGGATATTGAAATTCTTTATACATGTGATGTCTATGAAGATCGCGCGGAGCGTTCTGCTAATCTTGTGGCAGAAAAGACGGGAAATACTTCCTGCAAAGCGATCACTGATTACACTGAAGCGCTTGCAGATGCGAATGTAGATGCTGTTCTGATCTATACTGCTTGGGATTCTCATGTGCGTATTGCGATAGATTCGATGAACGCAGGTAAGATTACGGCAATGGAGGTTGGCGGCGCTTCTTCTATCGAGGAGTGCTGGGATCTTGTGAAAACTTATGAAAAGACAAAAACGCCTTTCATGTTCCTTGAAAATTGTTGCTATGATAAACGAGAACTGTTAGCGCTCAAGATGGCAAGAGCGGGTATTTTCGGTGAGATTGTTCATTGTTCAGGTGCTTATGCGCATGATCTGCGCAATGAGGTGGCGTACGGAAAAGAAAATCGCCATTACCGTTTGCAACACTATCTCCATCGCAACGCGGAGAATTATCCGACACATGAACTGGGGCCTATTGCGAAGCTACTTGATATCAACCGTGGTAATCGCATGATGAGCCTTGTTTCCGTAGCTTCCAAATCAGCAGGGCTTGCACAGTATGTTCGTG
>JBGVIG010000110.1:0-5340 GCA_045122995.1 Eubacteriales bacterium
AACAGATCCTGCAGCTCAAGAATTATTTATATCAGTTGACAGAACATCTTCGTTTTGCTTTGAACGGGCAGACGGCAACAAATTCGCAAAGCACCGAAAAGCAAGGCGCAAGTGTCCCTTCCGCAGTAACAGCACAGCATACGTTCAACGCCGTCAAAGGTCTTATCATCAAGTCTAAAGAAATCGTTTCCGCGTATTATGAAGCAATGCGCGAGAAGCTTAACGCTGATTATTTTGCGAAAACCGAGATTGTCGATTATATCATCGAAAAGGGTGATGCGGACGGGTTTTATTATGAGAAAACAAAAGGCGGTCGATTCTCTTTGCTCGGCACGGTCACCGTTACGACAACGGCAGAAGGAGCAGCAATCGGTTCGCTTTACGAAACGGATATATTTTCCGTTTCCGTGCCATTTGCCATGGAAAGAGCATCTGTCTTTCTCACGCCGGAAGAACCTTTTTTCGCTGTCGGCGGAGCGCTGATCACGGACGATGACACGCAACGATTTTCGTTTAAGCTTTATACACACAGCGCGATTGCTGCTGGCACACAGATATCCGCGCAGATCTTTGCGGCAGGAAAATTAAAATCAACAGAGGAGGTCAGTGAAGATGGCGAGTAAATTCGAAGCAATCTATTACGATGAAAACAGAATCCCCAAAACGGTTGGCGGCATATCGTCAGTGTCCAACGGCAAACAAGAAAACGGCAAAACCACGGAAACGATGTTGCCGAATGAGGCGCCGATCCAGAGCAGCACCGCCGACGGGCAGGTCGGTAATTCGGAGAAAAGGGTAAAACCCGGATTGCCGGACTTGCCAAGTGAAACAAAGCCCACAGAACAGCAGACGCAAACTCCTGCTACACAAACGCCCACTGTGGCACAGTCCTACATTTACGATGCTTCTTCGGACAAGGCGTATATGGAAGCGATCGCTGCCCTGCAAAAAGCGCGAGAGAATATGCCGACCTATACGCCATCTTACGACGCACAGCTCGACGATCTTTATCATGAGATCGTTGGACGGGAAGATTTCAAATATGACATCAACAGCGACGCGCTTTATCAGCAGTACGCAGAGCAATATCAGAATCTCGGCAAAATGGCGATGCAGGACACGATGGGAAAAGCCGCCGCGATGACGGGTGGCTACGGCAACTCTTACGCGGCAACGGCAGGAAATCAAGCTTATCAAGCGTATCTCAGCGAACTGAACAGCGTCGTTCCCGAACTTTACGGCATGGCATACGACCGTTATGCCGCAGAGGGCGAGGAAATGCTAAATCAATACGGTATGCTCCGCGATATGGCAGACGATGAATACAGCAAATATCTTGCCGAGCTTGATAACTACTGGAAAGAGGTTTCGTACCTTGACGAAAAAGCAAATGAAGAATATGAGCGTGGCCGCGATAACTTCTATATAGCCAAGGACTATGAAGCGGCAGAAGCAGAAAGAAAGGCTGAACAAGAAGCTTATTATCAGCAGTTGCTTTCTAATATTGGCAAAAATCCCGATGGAAACGATGTCGAAACAGATGCCAACCCAAATACTTATTTTGAATCTATTCGCGATACTGCGGCAAACATTGAAAACGAGGGTGAGCTTGATGATTATCTTACTCAACAGTACGAGCAAGGTCGAATCACAGAAGATGAAATCATACAGATCTATGAAGAGTATGATCTTAGCCACCCAGATGCACAGAAACCTATTGCAGAGCGAGAATATACCATGACCGATGATGGCGGCGTGAACTGGTTTTGGGGCATTGATCGAAATGCCAAGGTTACCGATCATTACGGTAACGAATACACCATGAAAGAGCTTTATGACGAGCTGAAAAAGGCCATGACGAACAAAGAAGCGAGGGAGTATGTCAAAGCGCTTCAAAAAGAGCTTGGTATCACCAAATAAAAAGGAGGCAGGAATATGGGCGTTCGTGCCAAAGATATATACGAAAAATATAAAAAGAATCAATCCGCTGAAGCAGGCGAATCTACCGCACAGAAATCGACGGTCCGCGCAAAGGATATCTACGAGAAGCATAAACGATATCAATCCATTGATACTTCCGCCGTCAATAATGATTACGTCAACGCTTTTCTTTCCGACGCAAATACCTTTCTCGGCGGCAAAACGGAAAAGGACAGCTATTCCAAGTGGAAAGACCTCACTTCCAGAGCAGACACCATCAGCGGTTGGCTCTACCAAAACAAAAAAGGTCTTGATTCCGATGTGTATGATCGCATTTCGGGCGCTGTAAGCACCTTTACCGATGCGACCAAGAGATTTGCCGCCTATGAAACCGAAGACGATTATCTGCGCGCTGTCGGCGGCTGGCTTGATACCGATTCGGGCGTAAATGCGCAAAATGCGGATCTGCGCGGTGATCTTTACGAAGAATACACTGGGCGTCTTGCGGAACTTGACGAGGAGCTTCCGTGGTATGCAGGCGGCATCTTGCCGAACTTTGCGGAAAATATCTTCCTTTCCTCCGAGAATGAAAGCAAACGCGATGAGCTGGAACGGCTGAAAGCGGAAACCAAACAATATGAGCGCACACAGGGCGTTCTTGACGAATATTACACAGAAGAAACTCCCGAATTTCTCGAAAACGCGGCGAAAAGAGATTATCGCAACGCCACCCGTGAGGAGCTTGATACCTACGACCGCTCCGCAATGCTCGGCAGCGGCGCGCTTTCCACAGGCGGTTATATGGACGATGACGGCAATATATACGATGTCAGCGGAAATCTCGTGCAATCAAACAAGGCACCTGTGGTGGAGGATAAGCTCGGTCTTTTCCTTTCCGCGAGTGATAATGAGATCACAGAAGCTATGGAGCAACTGCAAACGCAGGACGCGGGATTCCAAAAATCGTGGGCGACCTACATAACCGAGGGCAAATCGAACAGCTGGCGCTCCCTCAGCGATCATGAGATCAATATTTATTATGATCTTTATCATCGTGAAGGACAGGAATCCGCATATCGTTATTTGGATGCCATGACAACGGAACTGAACCGCAGAGAAACCGCCCAAAGAACAGAGAATATCCAAAAAACAGATGGTCTTGCACAGCTTGGGTTCAATATTGCTTCCGTTCCGATGAATATTTTAGGCGGACTTGCTTCCTTTATCGACGATGCGGTGAATATTGTGCAGGGAAAGGATATCAATCCTTATTCTCCCGGGCATAAATGGTCAAACGATGCCACAGAAATCCGCTCTCACACCGCAGGAGAGATCGAAGAAGCAACAGGAAATGCCGCTTTGCCGTGGGTTGGCACAACGTTTGGCGATGTTTATCAAAGCCTGATGTCTGCCGCGGATTCGGCTGTGGGCGTACTGCTCGGCGGCAACGCATATGGCGTGCTGATGGGCATGGGTGCGGCTTCCGATACAGCGAAATCTCTTTATGAAAAAGGTGCTTCCGCAGGACAGATGGTCGCAGGTGGCTTGCTTGCCGGTGCGGCAGAAATGGTCTTTGAAAAATATTCTATTGATAATCTTGTCAAAATGAAAGACTCGGACACCATCAAAGCTGTGATCATCAACACCTTGAAACAAGGCGGCGTGGAAGCAAGTGAAGAAGTGTTTACAGAGATCGCCAATACGATCACAAATTCTATCGTAATGGGTTCTCAATCTGATTGGGTAGACCTTGAAACTTTCGTGCAAAACGTCGTAAACGCAGGTATCGGCGGCTTTATCAGCGGTGGCGTGATGGGCGGTGTTTCTTCTGCGGTCAATAACGCCGCGCATCAAAACGAGGTGAAGCAATACGGCCAATCTCTCATGGATAAAAACGCTGTTGGTAGCCTCTTGGAATCGGCACAATCTTTCTCCGAAAATAAGGAGATCAACCGTCTTTTGGAAAAGGTGAGCAAGAAAATGAGCACCAGAACCATTGGTAAACTTGGTATCGCCGTTCGTAACGCAACCGCTGTCAAAGACCGCGCAGAGATCAAAAATGCGCTTGCGGAAAGCGGACTTTCCGATGTGGAGGCACAGACGGTCACCGACTTTTTCATGCGCGTGAAAGATGGCTATCAGCCCTCGGAAACGGAGATTCAGCAAATCGAAAAGATCACGGATAAGCTTCCAGACGTGGCAGAAAGCACCGCGCAGAGCACCGAGGAAATAGAGCTTTCCGATCCTGCACAGGCATCGGAACAAGCCACCGCGACTGAAGAAGCAACGGTGGAAACTGCTACCGAAGAAAAAACGGAATCTCTTACCGAAACGGAAGAAGAAACGCAAGCGCCGCTCACCTTGGAGGAAGCTTCCAAAAAGTACGGCGCGCAGGCAGGCGCTATGATACATACCTATGTATCGGGGCAGGATATCCGCAAATACGATACCGCATATGGCATTGCTTATGACATGGGCAAAAGCGGTGTTTCCAAAAGCCATGCCATGAAAAGCGGCGCTGTCAGCTTCCTTACCGAAAACCAGCGCGAGCTGGCATACGAAGCAGGAAAAGCCGCGTCCGACACCGCCGCCGCAGAACGGGACACCGAAAACCGTGCCAAAGCCAACGGCAAAACCGGACGCAAGAAAGGCACCGTTCGCGGCAGTGGCGTTAAGATTGCCGATCTCAAAAAAGCATTCAATGACACGCAAGGGACGGCGTTCCGTTTGCTTTCCACCTATGCAGAAGCGACGGGCATCAATATCGTTCTGTATCAATCCAAACCGAACGAAAACGGCGAATATACGGCAGCACAAGGACGTTTCCGTTCGGACAACGATACGATTTATATTGATATCAACGCAGGACTTCGCAACGTGAAAGAGATGAGCGAGCTTTCAAAATACACGATGATGCGAACTTTCGCCCATGAATTCACGCATTTTCTTGAAAAATGGAATCCTGTGCAGTATAATGAATTTAGAAAAGTGGTTTTTGAGGCACTTGCGGAGCAGGGCGAGGATATCCACGAACTGATTGAAGAAAAACGAGCACGCCTTGGCGGAGAACTTACCTATGATGAAGCAAGCCGCGAAGTCGTGGCAGAAGCAATGACGGATATTCTTCCCGATGCGAATTTTGTCAGCACACTTGCCGAAAAGCACAAGAGCATTTTTGCAAAGCTCTTGGAAAAACTAAAAGAGTTTATCGCCGATCTCAAAGCGCATTTCGCTTCTTTGTCCGGAAATCTTTCCCGTGAAGCGGCGCTTTTGAAAAAGCAGGTTGGAGATGGCTTGCATTATGCGGAAAACATCGTGGAACTCTTTGACCGCATCGCCGTGGAAGCCGTGGAAACCTATCAAGCTACGGTTGCCAAGGAACTCAAAAACGAAAACGGAGGACAGACAAATGTCACAGAA
>JBGVIG010000111.1:0-2908 GCA_045122995.1 Eubacteriales bacterium
TAAGTGCCTCTGTGTGCGGTGAAATAAAGTTCACCTACATAAGTGTTGTTCGGCTTACCCTTTTGTTCTTCCATTTCTTCGAAGAATTCGACAGGATCTGCGATTCTGATTTTTACGCCGCCTTCGAGGTCTTTCTGACGAAGTGCGTATTCAATATGATCTCTGGTCGGGCCACCGCCACCGTCACCATAGCCGAAGGGATAGAGGAATGCGTCCAGATCTCTTGCCTGGCTTCTGTTCTTCCAAACTTCATTTGCTTCGGTGGGGTGTGTGAAATATTCATATCTTGTGGGAAGGAACGATGTGATCTCCGAGCCGTCCATACCTTTCCAAGTAAAGTAGTGATACGGGAACGGTTCACCTTTATTATAAGACCAGAAAATTTTCTGTGTTACCAAATATTTTACGCCACAACCGTTAAGGATCTGCGGAAGTGCAGCAGTATAACCAAACGTATCAGGAAGCCAGAGAAGCTCACTGTCCACGTCAAACACTTCTTTATAATAGCGTTTACCGTAGATAAGCTGACGAACAAGTGCTTCACCACCCGACATATTGGTGTCAGGTTCTACCCACATCGCGCCGTCTGCGATCCAGCGGCCATCTTTTGCGGCAGCTTTGATGCGTTCAAAAAGTTCCGGATAATGTTCACGAACCATTTCATAGCACGCAGGCTGGCTCACGATAAATTTATAGTCGGGATATTCTTCCAAAAGACGAAGCTGTGCGGCAAAGGTACGCGCGGTCTTGCGGTAGGTTTCCGCGAGCGGCCAGCACCAAGCAAGGTCGAGATGCGCATTACCGACCGCATAGAAAACAGGCATGGTAGAACCGTTTACCGCTTCCATCGCAGGACGGAGTGCTTCACGCGCTTTCACATAAGAAGCATTTCTGGTTTCTCTGTCTTGCTCAAAGTCCACGATCAAGGTGAACTGTTCCAGTGCATCACAAATTTTAGATGCACGAAGAGAAGTATCGTCAAGCACGCCAAGCAAACGGTAAAGCGTGTCAATATCCATATAAAGCTGATAAGCATCTTCATTCCAGATACCGTAGGTACATTTACCAAGTGTTCTGCGCGCACCTTCTTTCAGCGGATCCACAAACTGATCGCCATCAGGAAGCACAGGACCGGTATAGCAACCATAACCTGCGGTCGCATAATAATGACCTGCATAAGTTTCCATCAAAATATCATAGCGGTCACCTGCTTTGGCATCTCTGGTCAGATAGTTATCGACCATATAATGATGATCGGTAAGGATCCAGTCCGCACGGTAAGTACCAAAAGCTTCGCCGTTGACAAAAATCGTTGTTTCGCCGCCCGGATTCAGGTTCATGACGATTCTCTTGCCGTCTACACCTTCGGGAACGACCACACTACCCTTAAACCAACAATATTCCCAGGTTTCGCCCCAAGTGTATCCGGGAGCAACAGGTTCAAAATTACCTTTCAAAGCTTCCTCGGGGGTCAGATATTCTTTTGTTTTGTGAGCAGTCCATGTGATTTCACCGATCGGCTGATAGAGTTCCTGTTTCAAAACCGCGATCCAGTTCTCAATACGGACTTTCCATTCGGAATGCATAATATCCATATGTTGTTTCCTCCTTGCATTTTTGATGCGCTTTCGGCATTTTTAAGCCGCATTTTTCAAGACTTTTCCGTCCTAATCTATATTTTATTATATATGAGAAAGTACAAAATGTCAATGTGCTTTCCGTTGAATCCCGATCTTTTCAAAAGGGATCGGCACAAAATCCAAAACAAGCGTGGTTTCCCTGCGTTGTGTAATCTCTGCCCGAATAGATGGCAGAAGAGTCGTCCGCCGTTTTACAAACGTCATGAACCTCTTTATACGAGTATCAGTATACCATGTCTTTTGTGGATTTGCAATTCCCTTTACAGATGAGAAACGGCATAGCTGTTGCATTTCGAAATTCTTTATAGTATAATGAATTTATACTATCCCAAAGGAGTGATGTACGCATGAATCTTTCGATCAACCCAAGACATTTCCTGGAAGCGGCAGTATGGGAAGAAAAAAGAACGATTTTGGAAGCCGTTGCGCTGGTAGCCGCGGCAGGATTTTCTCATTTTGACCTGGAAGCCGACACAGAGCAGGAAGCAGAAATGCTTGCGAACTACATGCACGAGCAAAGTCTTTCCGTTATCCAAAGCCATATTCCTTTTAATCGTTATAAAAGAGAACCTTCCGATGTTTTTCATCAAAAGGTCATGGAATCTGCTAAAAATGCCAAGATCATGGAAAGCGGAATCCTTGTCGTTCATGCCGATGAATTTGATTATCAGAATCAGGCTTATACCACGAAAGCGGCGCTGGAATATAATTATCGCTTTTTCTACGATCTTGTCGATTATGCGGCAGCAAACGGCATGCGTGTAGCATTTGAAAATACGTTTCAAGAGCCTCACAGAACCTCCCAACCTCACTTTTGCGCACTTGCAGACGAGCTTTTGGCACTGATAGACCGATATCAGACAGATACCGTCGGCATCTGCTGGGATACAGGACATGCAAAGGTACAATACGGGGACCATGATATAAACGCATTGAAGCTTGTCGGTGAAAAAGTCATCTGCACACACGTTCATGATAATTATTATAATCAGGATCTTCACACTTTTCCGTTTTTGGGTAATATCAATTGGAAAATATTCATGAAAACCTTAAAAGAAGTCGGATACAGGGGCGATCTTTCCTTTGAGTTCGTTTACGATCATCTGCCAAAAGCCTTGGCACCGGATTATCTGAAATTGCTCTACCGCTCAGGTGAATATCTGCTTCACGAAATATGATCTGCGCACGATCGTAAAATCAAAACGCTGAAACGCGAAGATGGCTGAACAAAACGTTCAGCCATCTTTTTTCATATTTAATATTACATT
>JBGVIG010000112.1:0-2016 GCA_045122995.1 Eubacteriales bacterium
AAGCGCATTGATCCGCGCACGGCGGCGTCGGCGCCCTGTAAAAAGCTTTTCAAAAAAAGACATGATTTCATCTCCTTTCTTTTTTGTTTTCAAAGAAAATCGGCGGGCAGAAAACTCTGCCCGCGCCAATAATTATTCCACAGTCAAGGTAAAAGCACCCTCTGTTATCTCACCCGTACGGAAACAGATGCGGTAAATATCCACACCGCGCCATGCGTTGATGATGGCGGTATCTTCGATTTCGATACGTTCTGCCTCAGCAGTAAGCTTTTCGTCAAAGGTCACGCGTCTTCCGCCCATCAGTGTAAGCACGCAGCCTTCCAATGTCGGTTTGCCCAAAACGAGTAGATGGAATTCCACGTCTTTCGGGCTTTGCAAAGAAAACGCATCGGTGATCTGCACCTTTCCGTTTTCCAGAACGCCCGAGCGGCGATAAGAAATGAGCCCGCTCTCCTCGGGATATGCTTTTTCCAGATTCATCGTGAGTTTACCCGAAACTTCGTCATAAACGAGGTTTTCCGCTTTGTATCGGAAGCCGTCCTTCTGCTCCACACCGCCAAAGCTCGGCAGATTGTGATAGCAAGAGCGCATTGTCCAGATCGTATAGCGATTTTCATTAAAGGTATTGGCAGTATATGTGCCGACACCGGCATCAATGATGATCGGCTCGCCGTTATCATAAACGACAAACTGACCAACGTCATTGTGGTTGTGATTTTCTTGGTTATGACCACCTTTCATCGCAAAATAAAGCCCTTCTGCAGGATTTTGCGATTCTCTGGCGATCATGACGCCAAGGTGTGGCAAAAAGACTTTCGTAGGATAAGTAAATTCTGCATCATCAGCAGACAAGACTTCCCCGAGATTTTTGATCTCGCGGTACATATGATAACGGAAATCGACTGTTTCATCGGGAGAATAATGACCAAGCGCGAAATTTTCAAGCATCTTTGAGCCGCATCTTCTACCAAAGCGCGCGATCATTGCATAGCGAAGTCCCACACGAGGGCCGCAGTCTGCAAAATTAAGATAATAGTCACCGCAAATATTGGCTTTTGCCATATATTCACCCATCGCGCGGATCTCGGGTGTTTCAAAAACGTCCACAGCGCCTGCGGTCATATCATAAAGTGTTTCCAGCGAATCGAAGCAGGAAGCACCTGCCGCCGTCCAGTAGTTGGGGCCTTCGTCGCAGCCGCCGTCCGCAGGATAATAGGAAAGGAAATTATCCAGTACGTCCATCGCTTTTTTGACGACAGTGCGGCGATTTTCAAAATCGGGTTCGATGAGCGCCGCGGAAAGGAGAACATTCTCCGTGATCCACGGATTCCAGTTGTTAACATTGGGACGAACATAGCCCATCCAGTTATAGTCCGAATAATTTACATAAGGATCCAACACGCGGCGGCGAACCTCCAAAAGCACACGTTCGGAGATATATTTGGAAACCTCGTCCAGCTTATCGCGGAGCAGATAGACTGCGGTGGAAAGAATAGCACCTGTTTCCGCCGCAAAAAGGTCGACGATCGTCACCTGCGGCTTGAAGCAACGCGGCATTCTGCTGTCTGCTTTGTCACGGATCTGGTTGTGTGCAGGGATAACCCAAGTCGCTTCATCACAAATGAGCCAAATGCCGTCAATGATCTTTTCAAGGAAGCGGCCTTTCCCCTCAACGTATTCCGCAAGCATGAGGCTTTTGACGATACTTCTTCTTAAAAAATAAAGGTCGTCATGCTTGTTGCGGTTACCCGTTCTGTTAAAGATCATGTACTGATGCGCAAGCAACTGCGGATAATCTTTTTGTGCGTATTCTTCCGCCACAGCGATCAGTGCTTTTTTCTTTTCTTCTGTGATATGGATACCGCCCATGTCGCGGAAAAGCGCAAATTCTTCCATAGGGAGTGTATACATCGCGCCCTTTTCGATCAGAGGTCTTAAAATTCTTTTCATAATTATTCCTTTCCGAGCATTGGAACGCCGTCCCAAGCCCTGCAAGGGCTCTGCCCTTGACCTGCC
>JBGVIG010000113.1:0-3552 GCA_045122995.1 Eubacteriales bacterium
GTGCCGCCCTTTTCACCCACCTTGGTGTTGTATCCGTCGCTGAGCTTGATAATGAAGCTGTGCGCGCCTGCCGCTTTTGCCGCCGCAATGACTTCCTCACGGGTAGCGTCCTGCTTTGCATAAGCGATATTCTGGTAGATAGAGCCGTTAAAGAGGAAAGTTTCCTGCAAAACAACACCGATCTGAGAACGGAGCGAGCTCTGTGTGATATTGCGGATATCTCTGCCGTCGATCTTCACCACACCCTCATCTACATCATACATACGCATGATCAAGTTGATAAGTGTGGATTTACCTGTACCTGATTTACCAACGATACCGATAAATTCACCGGGCTTAATGTGGAGATTGATATCGCGAAGAACTTCCGCGGATTCATCATAGCCAAACGAAACGTTTTCGAGGTCGATATAACCCGAAACCTTGATATCTCTCGCGTCCTTGGCGTCAGTGATATCTTCAGGTTCGTCCATGATCTCAAATACCTTTGTGATCGAAGTCATCGCCATCATGATCTGACGGGGAACGTTTGCAAGGAAATGGAGCGGTGCATAGAGCATCGTTGCATACGCGGAGAACTGTGCCATTTCACCGAGCGTCATGGTGCCGCCGAGAATTTGGTTACCAACGTAATAAAGGAGAATAAATTCACCAAAGCCCATGAAGAACTGAAGCAAGGGGTTGATATATGCCCATTTGGTTTCAATTTTGAGCTGTGTCTGTCTTTCTGCGTAAGCATAAGATTCAAAACGTTTTGCTTCTTTATGCTCCATACCGTAAGATTTTACGACACGGATACCGGAAAAGATATCGTGGAGAACCGTATTGGTCTGGGATTGACGCTCCCAGCTTCTGCGGAAAAGCTTACCCATGATACCGCGGAACAGATAAAATGCCACAGCAATGAGCGGTGTGGGAAGCAAGATGAAAAGCGCAAGCTTCCAATCATAAATAAACATCACCGTACCGACAACAAGGAACAAAAGCACTTGTTCCAAGATTTTAGAAAGCTGGTTAACGATGAACATACGGATTCTGCCCGTATCGTTGGAGATGCGGTTCATCAGTTCACCTGCGGTTCTTTTCGAAATACGCGAGATGGAAAGGCGCTGAACCTTATCGAAAAGCATACTGCGCAAGGTGAGGACGACCTTATTACCTGCCAAAATCAGCAGCCAGTTTCTCACGGAAGAAAAGCCTCTGTGCAAAAGCTGAACGAGAAGGATCTGTGCGATGACGAAGATATAAGCCCTCAGCATCACGTCACCTTCGCTCAAAATATAATCGTCCGTAAGGGTTTTGGTAAGTCTTGGTGTCACAAGCTCCAAAAGGGATATGACGATAAAGAGCGCAATGGAGCCGAAGATCAACCATTTATGCGGGCTGGCAACGCTCCAAAGACGTTTTGCCACCTTTTTGCCGTCAAAGCAGGTAAGACAAGTTTCCGAGCCTTGTCTGTATGCTCTGCCGCACTTGGGGCAAACACGTTCCGGGGGCGTGTATTTGTGAAAAGTGTTTTGATCATAGCGCAAGAAACGATTCGCCGCTTTTACGCCCATGGCGATCTTGCTCTTCTGTCTGCAGTCAGCACGGGAAATCAGCACGGGATCGCCGCATTTCGGCTTATATTCTGCCAAAACACAACCGACACCGGCAGAAAAACGCAGATCTTCAATGTCATGCATTTCTTCGCGCAAAACTTCTTTTTCATTTTCAAAAACAAAAAGCGTTTGCTCCGTCAAGATGACAAAGCCGTCTGTTTTCCCATCGGGTATCTCACGGTCAAGGTTATATTCCCACATGGAAACGACCTTATCTCGTTCGATTCCGGGGAAAAAACGATTCGCGCGGGCAAATAAATGTTTTTTATTTTCTGTCAATGCGATCACCCCGCTTTACAGGAAAAGCTCGATCTTTTTACGGCTCTTGCGGTCAAGTTTTTCTGCATCTTCAATGACGAAACGGTTACCGTCCACGTCAAAGATGAAAAGTCTGCCATCGCCTGCATTCACGATGCTGCGGAACGTATCCTGCAACGTAAAGGTGACTCTGCCGCCCGTGGTTTCCGCGTCCCAATAAGAAAAGCCGAAGCGATCCTTCACAGAGTAGATCTTTTTGATCACGGGAGAATAATATTTGCGATTCAGCTCACGCACGAGGAGTTCTTTTTCTTCGCCGTCGAAATCTTCGACGTTACGGATCGTGGCAAGCTCCATATTATCAATATTCAAAACGGATATGTATTCCCAGAGAAATTCAAACGGGAAATTGCGGTGAAGCATGACTCTCTGCGGTTCTTTATCCTTGGGCGCACTCATATAGAGAAAACCGCCCTTCATCATAAACGTTGCATTTTCTTTGGTAATGGCAATTGCGTTCGGGTTTTCAATCGCGCGGCGTTCAGGGCCGCCCTTGCCTTCGCCCGGTCCTCTGCCGCCAGGGCCTCTGCCGGGACCTCTGCCCGGTCCTCCAAATTCCATCATAATAAATCTATCCTTTCCGCTTTTTCTTTAGGAAAAGAAAAAGCTCCAAAAAGAAACCATTTGTGGCTCTTTTTATGTTTTATATGCTTATATTTCGTGACAACATTATTCCGCGATGCCCGCGTTTTTCAGCGCTTCGATCTGCAAACCGTAAAGCTTGCGGTAAACGCCTTCTTTTGCCATCAGCTCTTCATGTGTACCGCTTTCGGCAACCTTACCACCCTCGATGACGATCAATTTATCCGCATCGCGAAGTGTGGAAAGACGGTGTGCGATCATAATGGTGGTCTTACCCTTGACAAGCTCGGTCAGCGCTGTCTGGATCTTGCGTTCCGTCTGGGTATCCATCGCGGCTGTCGCTTCGTCGAGAATGAGGATCTTCGGATTACGCAAGATTGCACGCGCAATGGAAATGCGCTGGCGTTCACCGCCCGAAAGATCTTTATAACCAAAGCCGATCTTCGTATTGTAAGCATCGGGAAGCTTGATGATAAAGTCATGTGCACCCGCTGCCTTTGCTGCCGCGATCACCTCTTCATGGCTCGCATCAGGTCTTGCATAGCGGATATTTTCGAGGATCGTACCCATGAAAAGATAGGTTTCCTGCGAAACGATCGCGATATTGCGGTAAAGATCTTCAAAAGCAAGCTTTTTGATATTCACGCCGTCAATGGAGATCTTACCTTGTTCGGGATCGTAAAGACGAATGAGGAGATTGGCAAGCGTACTCTTGCCTGCGCCCGTGTGACCAACGATACCAAGCGTTTGTCCTGCAGGGACGTCAAAGCTTACGTGGTCAATGACACGGCGGTTTTTGATATAAGAGAACGATACGTCATCAAAGCGGACGTGTCCGTCAAAGGTATCTACGTGAATGGGATTCGGTGCTTCAGTGATCTCCGCTTCGGTATCCATGATCTCGAAAAGACGCTGAAGCGCATTCGAGCAGTCTGCTGTCATTTCAGACATTTCGCTGAAGAACTGGAGCGGCGAATAAATCATGCCGATATATGTAATAAATGTCATGAGATCCGCATAGTTAAATTCATCGACGATAACGAACCCCCCC
>JBGVIG010000114.1:0-2896 GCA_045122995.1 Eubacteriales bacterium
AAAACATTTGACGAAAATAATATTGTTCTCTCTTTTGCGGCAGTCAGTGACGTACATATCGGTAACTTCAATGAAGCTGACGAGTCCAACTTCAAGAAAGCTTTGGAAAAACTCTCGGCATATGCCGCAAAGAACGATCCCAACGGCATTGACGCGATCATCGGTGTCGGTGACCTGACCGATGCGTATACCAACGATCAAACGAAAAAAGCGGCCGAGATCGCAGCACTCAAAGCCGTATATGACGCTACGCTTGATCCGAACAAGATTCCCTTCATCTACACACTCGGCAACCATGACCATGACTTTGAAAGCACCGGTAACGCTGGTTCCAATCTTGCGGCGTTCATTTCTCTCATGGGTAATGAATCAGGTCACACACAGTACGATGTGGAATGCCCCGATGCTGCACACGGCAGCCGTCACGCTGTGATCGGTGATTATCACTTCCTTTTCGTAGAACCCATCACCTATGTCTGCACCGGTGCCGATGCAACCGGCGCAAAATATTACCCCGAAACACTTGCGTGGCTCGATGCAGAGCTTGAAAAAATCACGACCGAAAACCCGAATCAGTATGTGTTCGTTATGACACACCCCATGATCTACGGTACCGTATACGGCAGTGATCTTCTTACAAGCGGCATCTATTGGTACACAAAAGAGATCACAACCGTTCTTGATAAATATTCTCAGGTCGTTACCTTCGGCGGTCACCTTCACTTCCCGCTGAACGATCCTCGCAGCATCATGCAGACCACGTTCACTTCTCTCGGCTGCGGTTCTGTGAACTATATGGCAATTGAAGCAGGCGCTTATGAAAGCATGGCTACCGCCACATCTATGATGGACAGAACCGAATTCTCCCAAGGTCTTCTCTGTCAAGTCGATGCCAACGGCAACCTTCGCATCACGCGCATGGACTTCTATAATGACTCCACCATCGGTGAAGATTGGGTTCTTTCTTATCCTACTGAAGATGGCGCACACCTCACAACTTATGGAAAAGATCGCGGCTCCGAAGAAAACAATGAAGCTCCTGCTTTCACAACCTTAAAAATGATCGCAGAAGGCGATAAGGGCAACAAAGTCACCATTGAATTTTTCGCAGATGATGATGAATTCGCACATCATTACGAAATCATTCTTACAAACAAAAAGACCGGAAAGAGTGTACGAACCATCAATATTCTCTCTGACTTCTATCGTCACGGCAACCCCAACGATATGATGCAACCTCGCACTTTCTATCTCGGCCTTCTTTCCCAAGGGATCCCCTATGAAATCTCCATCACGGCATACGATTCTTGGGGTGCCAGTGCACAGATCGTGTTCGATTTTGGTACCACAGGCACAGCACAAACCGTAGAAATTCCCCTTTCTTAAAAGAAAAATGTCCGTAAGCAACACTTGCGGACATTTTTTCGTTATTTAAGCTTTCACAATACGGTTCTTTTCTACGAGATTACAAAGATGTCTACCAATGTCTGCCATATATTTCATCGCAGTGGGAACAAGTTCATCGTTCATTGTCGGGGGAATCATCGCAGGAACGCTGAGTTCAAATGTAAAATCGCCCACATAATCAATCTCGCCAAGCGCTTTTGTCACTTCGTTCCAATCAATCTTGCCCAAATACGGCAAAAGGTGTTTATCCATACGGTAGTCATTATCATGCACATGAAGCGACTGCAATCTTTCATGACCAAGCGCGCGAATAAAATCCCAAGATTCATCATCACTCGCAGGAAGACCTACATGTCCGATATCCAAGCAAGCAATCATATATTCGCTGTCCAACGTATCCACATAACGAATAAATTCAGGAATCTTTGCGCAAGTATCAAAAGAGATCTGACCGCGAAGCAATTCTCTCTGGAACATATTCTCAACGCCGACTTTCACATTGTATTCTTTACAAATCGGGATCAAAGAACGATAAAAATCCATATTTTTTTCATAGATCTCTTCTTCATTGCCTTTATAAACAAAATGATGCAACGGATGAACCACCGCAACTTTTGCACCAAAGATACCGGAAATGGCAACAGAACGTTTAATGGCAGGAATAATGAATTCCTCATAAACGCGAGGATCCTTCCAACCTGCAAAATTAAACGGCGCATGTGTTTGTGCAATGGAAAGTCCCTTCTCTTCTGTTAATGCACGAATTTCTTTCGCTTTCGAAACATATTCATTTTCATCATTCAGAATATGATTCGGATCTTCCATATATTGCAAGCTATAATCAATGGAATCAAAACCTGCATTTTTGCAAAACTCCAATGATTTTTCAAGACCAAATCTTTTTTCAAGATCATGAATGTTCATAACAAGTTTCATGTTTTTGCTCCCCCGCTTTCGGTTTTCAAACCTATTTTTCTTCATTATAGCATAGCGAAAATGAAAAAGCAACATCTCTTAAATATCATTTTTATCTCACTTTCAAGACATGAAAAACAATTGAAATTTTTTCAAAAAAAATTCAAAAAAGGTATTGACATTTTCTTTTTAATAGTATATAATAGTTAACGTCGCAAGGGAGCAGATGCACGTCGTGCTGTTCTCAAGCAAAACAAACGCGAGAGTGGCGGAACTGGTAGACGCGCACGTTTGAGGGGCGTGTGGTTTTTCCATACGGGTTCAAGTCCCGTTTCTCGCACCACGAGCCGCTGAAAATATTTCAGTGGCTTGTTTTTTTCGCGGATATGGCGGAACTGGTAGACGCGCTGGTTTCAGGTTCCAGTGGGCGACCATGCAGGTTCAAGTCCTGTTATCCGCACCAGTGTGAATGTTCATAAGGACATTCACACTTTTTTATTTTCGTCATGAATATTCGTGCCATATCGAGTGTTCAGAGCGAAAGTGAGAACACTCGATTTTTTGTTCATGAATA
>JBGVIG010000115.1:0-2050 GCA_045122995.1 Eubacteriales bacterium
GCATATTCGGGGCCTGTCAGTTCTTCCTTAAAGGTGTGAAGACCGAAGCCATTGTGGATACACTGATTGAGGATACCACCGAGTGTTGCATCGCGTTCCAAAATCAAAATATCAGAAACACCTGCTTTTTTCGCGGAGATCGCCGCCGCAAGACCTGCGGGGCCGCCACCGATTACGACAATATCATGTTGTTTCATATCGTTTCACCTCACATCTTATGCGACAGCATTTCAGAATGACTGCCGTTCTTGCGGATTTTTTCCATCGGAATACCTGTTTCACGGGAAAGGATCTCCATGGTCTTGGACGTGCAGAAGCCAGCCTGACAGCGGCCCATGCCCTGATGCACGCGGCGTTTTACACCGTCAAGAGATCTTGCACCGAGTGTGCGGTTGATCGCATCTACGATTTCGCCTTCGCTGACGTTCATGCAACGGCAAACGATCACACCGTAAAGCGGATTTTCTTTGATCTTTTCTGCGCGTTCCGCAAAAGATTTTTCAGCAAGCTTTACAAAGCCGCGGCGTTTGCCAATAAAGTTTTCTTTCTTCTTTGCAGAAAGTTTATCAGCTACCATTTCAGCAATATAAACACCGATCGCAGGAGCAGAAGAAAGACCGGGAGATTCAATGCCTGCCGCATCAAAGAAGCAAGGCGCGTCTTCTACTTCACCAAGAACGAAATCATCACCGTCTTCATGTGCGCGAAGACCGGAGAAAGAAGTGATCGTAAGGCGATAAGGAACATTCTTTACACTGATTGCGGATTTTTTAGCAACGTCAGCAAGTTCTTCTGCTGTTGTTGCGGTGTATTCTTTGTCTTCCACGTCAACAGCAGTCGGACCGATAAGGAGATTGCCGTGTACGGTAGGTGTTACGAGAATACCCTTGCCGTATTTACCAGGAAGCTGGAAGATCGTAGCAGATACGTGTTCGCCTGCTTCTTTATCAAGAAGACAGTAGTCACCTTTTCTGGGAGTGATGTGAAGCTTCTTTTCGCTGACCATGTTGTGGATCGTATCGGAATATACGCCAGCCGCATTGATAACGGTTTTTGCTTCCACGGTGCCGTTTGTAGTTTCGATCACGTAACCGTTTTCACTCTTTGTAATGTTGGTTACAGCAGTATCAAAAGCAAATTCCACGCCATTGTCTGCCGCGTTTTCTGCAAGTGCGATCGTAAGACCGAAGGGACATACGATACCGCCTGTGGGCGCCCAAAGTGCCGCAACCACTTCGTCAGTGAGATTGGGTTCCATTTTTCGTGCTTCATCGCCGGAAATCAGCTTCACGTCAACGCCGTTTTTAAGACCTCTCTGGTAAAGTTCCGCAAGCTTGGGCATATCTTCGTCTGCAAAGCAAAGAACGAGAGAACCGTTGCGTTTAAATTCAAATTCAAGATCACGGGAAAGCTCGTCCATCATGGCGTTGCCCTTGACGTTGAGCATTGCTTTCATAGAGCCAGGTTTTGCATCGTAACCCGCATGAACGATCGCGCTGTTTGCTTTGGAAGTGCCGGAGCAAACGTCCTCTTCTTTTTCGATCAAACATACAGAAAGATCATAACGGGAAAGCTCTCTTGCGATAGCAGAGCCGATTACACCGCCGCCGATAATGACCGCGTCATAGTTGGTATTTATCATAAGTGATGACCATTCCTTTCGCCAAAATATTTGTGAATTTTTATACCATAATTATATTATACTATTCTTCAAATTACTTGTCAATAAAAAATTCGCAAGTCAAAGTAAGGTGTTTTAAATAAATGTGATCTCACCAATCGTATCCACACCGATAAGATATTGTGTCAAAGTATCTGTCACAGCATCTTCAAAATGATAGTGCATATGTCCGATAAGAAGTGCTTTGATAAGCGGCTCTTGTTTGATGTAAGCTACGGTTTCTTCCGTAATCGCATCTGCTTTTTGCTGACGATATCGATGATCGGAATAACCCTTCATTTTTTCTTCGGGCGCCCCGACAACATAACCGCATTCCGAACCCTTTTCTTCTGTTTGATATCGGAAGATACGCTCAGTATAGAGCGGATC
>JBGVIG010000116.1:0-1482 GCA_045122995.1 Eubacteriales bacterium
GCTTAGCAATGATATAAGAAGCGCCTTCGATCCATTTTGCCACGTCACTGTCCCAAAAGTAGTGAACTTGATCCGTATTAAAATCAAACGCACCAATTCTGCCCGTTTCATGAAAACGGTCATAAACGGCATGAATGGTGACGTCACGGTTCAACTTTTCTTTTGCCGCCATAAAACCGCCCGTCAGATCTACTTGCTTATAAGAAAAATGCTTCATGATCAAACTCCTCGTATTTGAAAAATATTGACTTTCTTTGATTTTATTATATAATGAAATTAAAAGAAAAGCAATGTCGAAAATCCGACAGGAGGTAAGAAAATCCGACATGAACACAGTAGGAACCGTCTATACTTGCGAATATGGAGGGCTTTTCAGCACCAACGAAACCTGGATCCACCCCGATCGCACAGAAGCAACTTATGAAATCATTTATGTGACAAACGGCAAAGTCTATATGAATATCGAAGGCACGGAATATTGTGCCGAAAAGGGTCATCTTCTTCTGCTGGAACCAAACAAACGACATTTCGGTTCCAGAGAAAGCACCGATGTCGGCTTTTATTGGGTCCATTTTTACATAGAAAACGGTAAACTCCCCTTTTCTGCTTGCCACCTAAAAAAATTTGACAATGGCTATCTCTTCAAAGAATTACTTCACCATTTGTTTCTGCCCAAGCGTCCCGATTATCTGATCAACGCGATTCTTGCACATATTCTTTCACAAATACAATACAATGTAAATGAACGCTCCGAAAATACCAATAAATCTGCCGAAGAGATCAACGAATGGATCCGTGCGAACATCTCCGCCAAATTAACTGTGGAAAAAACAGCGAAACAATTTGGCTTTTCCGCCGATCACGTTTCCAGACTTCTCAAAAAACAATATCATGTAAGCGCCAAAACTTTAATTAATAAATATCTGCTTCAAAAAGCGATGGAGCTCCTTTCCAATACGGGAAAATATATCAAAGAAATCGCGTATGAATTGGAATTTACCAATGACAAAGCGTTCATTGTTTTTTTCAGGTATCACGAAGGAATCTCTCCGTCTGATTTTCGCGACCGTCTTTATAAGATCCACATGAATAATCATTGATAAAACAAATGCCCTCATTATGTGTTGTTTGCTATTTTTATTAAAGATAAAGTGGAGCATCTCGCGCTTTCAATAGCAGTACAAACAAAGAAAAAGTCTACGCCCTAAAAACGCAGTGCGTTTTCTTCACGGGCTTCCGAATCCACCCGCTGTCTTCTATTTTTAGCAAAAGAAAAACCTCATTCTTTCGAATGAGGTCTGGTGGGAGCGGGTGACGCGTTTTCACATTTCGCGTTTTCTATCACAGTGTGAACACATCGAAAGTCCACGCCCTAAAAACGCAGTACGTTTTCTTCACGGGCTTCCGAATCCACCCGCTGTCTTCTATTTTTAGCAAAAGAAAAACCTCATTCTTTCGAATGAGGTCTGGTGGGAGCGGGTG
>JBGVIG010000117.1:0-5093 GCA_045122995.1 Eubacteriales bacterium
ATGTTGTTGCCGACAAGAAGCGTGGTGAGAAGCTTGTCGTATTTATCGGAAATGTCGAGAACGAGAGCAGCCCTTTTGCTGCCTTCCTCCGCGAGGTTTTTGAGTTTGGTTTTGTTGACGGATGTGAATGCGGTTTCCGTACCCGAGAAGAAGGCTGAACCTATCAAACAGACGAGCATGATGATGATTTGGGTTTGCATGATAACTCCTTAATAAATTTTGGTTCAAAAAGATATTGTGGATACAAAATACAAAAAGGGAGATTTTTACGGGAGCGTGGCGGTTGCCGTTTTATGAGGCAGAGATCAAAGCAACGCAAAAAAGCATAGACCATGCCCCTCTGTTTTGGACACAAGCTATGCACTCTGGTTCTATATGATCCGGCTTCAAAACGGTGTATGTACTTCGACAGTTCGCGTCGCCATCTTCGCTTTCCACAGTTAATAATCTCCTGAATAAAAATAAATGTTTTAGTATCTTGTATGAAACTACTTGACACTATTATACCATAGAAATCTTTTTTGTCAATAGCGTAGCATAATTTCATGCTGTTTTCTGAGGAAAAGTGTTTTTGGGGTGGAAAATGCGCAGGGAAAGACTTGACACTTTCTTATTAAATTGATATAATAATTTTGATATATAGTTATATTGAAGGACAGAATCTGAAAAGAAAATGGGAGAGCATTTATGAAACATATTTTTGTTGTTAATCCCGCGGCGGGCAAAGGAAAGAAACTTCCCGCACTGCTTTCTGCCATCACCTATGCCTGCGAAGAAGTCGGCGTGGAATATGAGATCTATCACACCACTACTGTTTGGGACGGAACACGTTTTGTCCGTGAAAAATGCGAAAAAAATCCGGACATACCAATGCGTTTTTATGCTTGTGGCGGTGACGGCACGCTTTTTGAGGTGCTGAACGGTGCTGTTGGACATGATAATGCGGAAATTACTGTGATCCCACAAGGAACGGGAAATGATTTTATCAAGTCTTTTGCTAATCCGCAGTTTTTCTCCGATGTGAAGCGTCAGATCCTCGGCAAAGCGGAAAAGCTTGATCTTATCCGTTACGGCAATCGCTATTGCATGAATGTGCTCAATGTTGGCTTTGACTGTGACGTGGTGCAGCGTGTTTCTGAAATCAAAAGAAGCCTTCTTGTTCCTGCCAAAATGGCGTATATGATGAGCATAGCCGACGTTTTCACCAAGCCGCTCGGCAAGAACTTCAAAATTCTTATTGACGACGAGGAACTGATCGAGCGCGAATTTATGCTTGCGGCTCTCGCAAATGCACATTATTACGGCGGCGGTTTTCATGTGGCACCGAATGCGTACCTCAATGACGGTTTTATGGACCTCTGTCTTGTGGATCGCGTTACACGCAAGGAATTTATCAGCATTATCGGCAAATATAAAGCGGGACAACACGTGGACGTGGAAGGAAACAGCGAATTTCCGTTCGTTCATTACCGCAAGTGTAAAAAAGTCGTGATCGAAGCACCGACTTCCATTGGTATCTGCGGCGATGGCGAGATTTCTCCCGCAAAATGTGTAACCGTGGAGATCATGCCCAAAGCGATCGCGTTTTCTGTTCCGCAAGGTTCTGTTTGCACTGCTCTCGTGAAAGAGGACGAACGAGTGGAGGCCGAGGCGCTTCCCGATATTTCTCTCGCTTAAAAAATTGATGAAAAATAAACTTAATATATAAAAAGGACAATCAAAATTATGAGAAAAGAACTCGAAAAAACGTATAATCCGAGTGAAATTGAAAAACCGCTTTACCAGAAATGGTGTGATGCGGGTTATTTCACCCCTGAAATCGACAAATCGAAGAAGCCTTTCACCATTGTGATTCCGCCTCCGAACGTAACCGGTCAGCTTCACATGGGTCACGCGCTTGATAACACGCTTCAGGATAGCATCATTCGTTATAAGAGAATGAAGGGCTTTTGTACACTTTGGCTCCCCGGTACCGACCATGCATCGATTGCAACCGAAGCGAAAGTAGTGGAAGCAATGCGCAAAGAAGGTCTTTCCAAAGAAGATCTTGGCAGAGAAAAATTCCTTGAAAGAGCATGGGAATGGAAAAAACAGTACGGCGGCCGTATCATTGAACAGCTCAAAGAAATGGGCTCTTCTTGCGACTGGACACGTGAACGCTTCACTATGGACGAAGGTTGCAGCCGTGCCGTTCGTGAAGTATTCCAGCGTCTTTATGAAAAGGGTCTTATCTATCGCGGTGAGCGTATCATCAACTGGTGTCCTCACTGCAAAACTTCTATTTCCAATGCAGAAGTTGGTTATGAAGAACAGAAGAGCCATTTTTGGCATATTCGTTATCCTCTGGTTGGTGGCGGCGGCTATGTTGAAGTGGCAACATCTCGTCCGGAAACGCTCCTCGGTGACACTGCTGTTGCGGTAAACCCCAACGATGAACGCTATAAACACCTGATCGGTCAGTACGTTGTTCTTCCTCTCGTTGGCAGACGTATTCCGATCGTTGCTGACGAACACGCACAGCTTGACAAGGGTACTGGTTGCGTAAAGATCACGCCCGCGCATGACCCTAATGACTTTGAAGTTGGCAGAAGATGCCACCTTCCTATGGAAGTTGTTTTGGATGAAAGTGCTAAGATCACTGAAAATTATCCGAAGTACGCAGGTATGGATCGCTATGAAGCGCGCAAAGCGATCGTAGAAGATCTCCGCGCAGGCGGTTATCTTGCTGAAATTGAAAATCTCGACCATGAGGTTGGTACTTGCTATCGTTGCGGTACTACGATCGAACCCATGCTTTCCCTCCAGTGGTTTGTTCGTATGGAACCTTTGGCGAAGCCTGCGATCGAAGCTGTTCGTGACGGCAGAACAAAATTCATTCCCGAACGCTTTGACAAAAACTATTTCCACTGGATGGAAAACACACAGGACTGGTGTATCTCCCGTCAGCTTTGGTGGGGACACAGAATTCCCGCATATTACTGCGATGATTGCGGTCATACAGTGGTTGATAAAGACGGTTGCACCGTTTGTCCCAAGTGCGGCGGTCACATGACACAGGACCCCGATACGCTTGACACTTGGTTCTCCTCGGCACTTTGGCCGTTCTCCACATTGGGCTGGCCCGATGAAACAGAGGATCTGAAATATTTCTATCCGACAAATACCCTTGTTACCGGTTACGACATCATCACTTTCTGGGTTTCCAGAATGATCTTCTCCGCGCTTGAATATACAGGTGAGGTTCCGTTTGATACAGTTCTCATTCACGGCCTTGTTCGTGACGCGCAGGGCAGAAAGATGTCTAAATCTCTCGGTAACGGTATTGATCCCCTAGAGATCATTGAAACTTGCGGTGCAGACGCACTCCGCTTTGCACTTCTTACCGGTAACTCTCCCGGCAATGATATGCGTTTCTCTCCTGAAAAGATCGAAGCTGCAAGAAACTTCACCAATAAGATTTGGAATGCATCTCGTTTTGCATTGATGAATATTCCTGAAACCTTGGACGATACCGCGCTTCCGAAAGTAGAAGATCTTCATATCGAAGATAAATGGATCCTTTCTCAGTTCAATAAGCTTGCGGCAGAAGTTTCTGAAAATATTGATAAATATGAACTTGGTGTCGCTCTTGCAAAGATCTATGATTTCCTTTGGAACGTTCTTTGCGACTGGTACATCGAAGTGATCAAGCCTCGTCTTTTTGCTAAGGAAGGCGCTGACTACGAAAACGCTTGCCGTGTACTTGCTCACGTTCTCAGAGGTGCGATGGAACTTCTTCACCCCTTCATGCCTTTTATTACGGAAACCATTTGGCAGGCGTTGCCTCATGACGGCGAAAGCATCATGATCACATCTTATCCCGTTTGCAACGAAGATTATATCTTTGAAAAAGAAGAAGCTTCTATGGATCTTCTCATCACAGCGATTCGTCAGATCCGTAACCGCCGTGCGGAAATGAACGTTCCTCCGTCCAAAAAAGCGAAAGTCATCATCGTTTCTGCGGATAAGGATACCTTCAGCCCTGCTGTTTCTGCTTTCTTTGAAAAGCTTGCGGGTGCATCTTCTGTGGAATATCCCGAAACCTTCCATGATGAAAGCTGTGTTCAGATCATTTCTGACAAGGCGCTCATCTATATTCCTCTTGCTGAGATCGTTGACTTTGAAAAAGAGATCGCGCGTCTTGAAGCAGAGAAGAAGAAACTTCTTTCCGAGATCGAACGTATCGACAAGAAGCTTTCCAATGCCGGCTTCGTTGCCAAGGCTCCTGCCGCTGTCATCGACGGTGAAAAGGCAAAGAGAGTTGGTTATGCCGATAAGCTTGCTTCTGTTGAAGCATCTCTTGCGAAATATCAAAAATAATTTTCAAAAGTTTTATTTTAGCTGTTAGATTTTGCAATATTTTTCGTCTATATTCATAGAGAGAAACATTTTTCTGAAATAAGAAAGAGAGGTATCTTATGAAAAAACGAATTGCATTGATTATAGCACTTTTGATGGTGCTTACGCTGTTTGTTTCCTGTGGTGCTGTCGCAAATGATGCAACGGCAAACCTGAAGGGAGATTACGAATACAGTAAAGGGGAATCCGCAAGCGGTTCCTTTGAAACGGATTATACAGATAAAGATATGAGTGAAGATGCACTTCAAAAGAAGATCATCAAAACATATCGTTTGTATTTGGAATCCAAGAAATTTGATGAAGCCGTTGCACTTATCGTAACCGAAGCGGAGAAGTTAGGGGGCTACATCTCGTCTTCTTCCATCAGCGGCAACGCTTCTACCGGCAGAAGCCGTTCGGCAGATTATACTGTCCGTGTTCCGAGTGCGCTTGCAGAAGCGTATATTGAAGCGCTCTCTTCTGAATGTAATGTGCTCAGTTCCACATTGACAACCGAAGATATCACGGATAGCTATTATGGCGCAAAAGCTCGCATGGAAAGTCTTGTTGATCAAGAAGCAAGATTGCTTGTGCTTTTGAACAAGGCGGAAAATCTCAGCGATATGCTTGCGATCGAAGATAAGCTTGCTGATGTGCGTGCGGAGCTTAACGCTTTAAATAAACAACTTCAGTTGATGGATAAATCGGTGGACTAT
>JBGVIG010000118.1:0-3692 GCA_045122995.1 Eubacteriales bacterium
CTTCTTTTTGCTCAGCTTAACACGGCATATTTCGCTAACGATATTTTGCTCTATGAGGAAAATGCGTTTGCGCCCGACAGCTTTCCCGAAAACCGTCCCGGTGCGATCTGGAAGCTTCGTCCCGGCATGATGGAGAAGGTCAAGCGTCTTGGCGGACTTGCAGGGGATAGCACCGCGCACTATGAGATCGCGGAAAAATACCGCGCGATGATGAAAGAAGCGGTTGGCAACTACGACTTTTTGCAGGGTGACAGCTCAACTCGTGTGAATACAGCAACGGGACTTGCGCTCCTTGGTGACTATGCTTCCAAACGAATGGAGGCAAAAAACATCGGCAAAAAAGCCGGTTTTGAAAAGCTTTACCGCTTGATCGATGCTTTGGCGCTGGAGATCTTTTCTGCGGAACAGCTCTTTGCGATCACAGACTGCGCATCGGCATTTTCCGATCTCTCTTACGTCCCTGCGCTGGATGTCACCGTTACGATCGGTGAAGGCGTGGAGGGGACGAGAGCATATTTGCTTTCTTCTCTTGCAGAGCTTGCACAAACACAGATCACGGAAACGAATTATCCTGTTGTGCGTGCCTACATCAGCGCGCTCGGCATTCCCGAACGAACGGCGATTCTGGAAGAGATGGATAAACAGTTTGCTAAGCTTTCCCCAAATTCATAAGAAAGGACTGATTTCGACATGAATGAAAATGAAAACGTGATGCTTCCCGAGGAAATGCCCTCGGAAACGGCAAAAACGGAAGTGCTTTTATCCGAAGAGAAAACGGCAAAAACGTCGGAAGAGCGCCTCAGAGATGAAACCTTGCGTGCGCACCCGATGTTTTCTCACTTTGCCAAAGGCAAGAGCGGAACGGACGAGGAGCTTTTGCGCGATTTCTCTGAAATGCTCTCGCTTGGTGAAGCTGAAAAAGCAAAAAACGAGGCGTTTCTCGCCTCCAAAATGACGCCTTGTGCCTCGCATACGATCCCTGACATTTCTTTGACAGAACGTCAAAAAGAGATCGCAAGGGCGGCAGGTATGACTTACAAAGAATACTACGAACTGATCGGTGCGGTCAAAGACCGTCGCTGAACGATGAAAAATTTTTTATGAAAAGAAAGGAATAATCAAAAACATGAATACAAACGATATTTACACTTGGTCTAACGATATGTATCCCCTTGTCAAAAAACGTTTTGACGAAAGATACGCTTCCCGTATGAATGCCATCGCGAACGTGGCAGGCATCATCACCGGTGCAGAAGCAAACTATGAACTCCGCGGACTTGGCGGTTACGGTGAGCTTCCCGTTTATGAGGGCGGCGAACTTACTTACGGTGATGACAGCAAATCTTTCCTCACCACCATCACTCCCGTGGAACGCGCACTTGCGATCCCTGTTTCTTACAAGCGCGCAAAGCTTGATATTGTCGGTGAAGCAGACAAAACGGGCGTGCGTCTTGCGGACTCCGCATACATGACTGTTTTGAATGAATTCTACCGCGTATTTGGCAACGCATTCACCGTCAACGGTGCGGATGGTGTGCCTTTGGCTTCCCGTGCGCACCCCGTTGGTAATGGTGACGGTCAGATTTTCGCTAACCTTTTTGATGCAGAACTTTCCGTTACTGCGATCACCGATGCGCAGAAGATGGCGGCAAACTTTGTGACCGCAGACGGTCTTCCTTTTGCTGCAACTTTTGATCTTCTTCTCGTTTCTCCCGATCTTGAAGCAACTGCGAGAGAAATTTGCGGCGAAGATGCACTTGTGACTCCTTTTGGTACCGTGGGTGGCACACCTTACGGTATGAAATACATGGTGGTCGGCAGCGGCAATCTCGGTCTTACAGGCAAACAATGGGCGATTGCGGACAGCATGCTTCTTCCTGAGGTTTTGAAGCTTGTTTATATCACGGAGCCCACCGTGGTGGTTTCTCCCAGAGATAATCCTCTCATGACTGACTACATCGCTTACGTGGACTTTGCCTTTGGCTTCGGTGACGCAAGACCGATCATCTTCTCCGATCCGCTCTAAACAATATACTGAAAAGAGAGGGAGCAATCTCTCTCTTTCTTAAAAAGGAGGAATTCTATTGACTTTAGGTAATTTAAGAAAACGAATTCTGGCGCTCCTCGACGTAAATCCCGAAGATACGGGCGAAGGGAGCTTTTTCGCGGTGGCACAGCCCTTGATGATCGCTTCTATCAATGCGATCTCCGACAAGGTGGCGCTGGCTTTGCGCACGTTTTATAAAGAAGCTGTGATCTCATTTCAATCGGGCGCTTTTGGCGCAAAAGCAGCATTGCCAAAAGATTTTGCCGCGGTTCGCGGTATTTCCGGAGGCGGCAAATTTTATGGTGGCGAATGCTTTGAGATCGTCGGCGACCATATTTATTTTTTCGCAGGAAAAGCGGTGGAATATACGCTTTGCTACTATGCATTTCCCGAAGCGTTTACAGAAGAAAGCGCAGAGGATACCACTCTTGCTTTTGATGATTATGCGTCTGATACTGTGGCATACGGGGTGGCGGCAGAGCTTTGCCACAGTCTTTATCCCTCTGATATGACGCGCTATGCTCGTTTGGCGACGGAATTTGACGAGCGTGTGACGGCACAGAGTCTTCGCGCGGGAGAAACGGTGGTCGCGAATTCTCTTTTCTGCAGAAAACGGGGTGACTTGCGATGAGCAACTTGAAAAATAAAAAGGGCATTTCTGATGCGTATGAGGCTTTTTTGCAATATGATGAGCGTGAAAAGGAATTTATTTTAGAAGATTTTTCGGGCGGTGTTTGCGGAAAGGGCAGTGCGCACGCGGAAAATACGGTTGCCGCTCTTTGCAATATGCGTGCGGACGGAAAAACGCTTTGCTCTGTTTCCTTGCCGAGAAAAGAAGCCTTTGATTTTTGCGGCGGCAAGATCACAGACGAAGCTTATGCAGATGGCATCTGGCTTTTCCGAAAAGGGCGTTCTCTTTACGCGTGGAAAGAGGGTGAATTTTCCCTCATCGGTGTGGAAAACATGATGGCGGAGGATCACGGCGCGATCTACTGTGCTGATGGTGCTTTTCTTGTCTTGGACGGTGGACGCATTTTGCGCATTGAGCAGGAGCTGGCATATTCACTTTTGACACAGACGCCGACGATTTGGTACATTGCGGTTTCTTCCAACGGCAAAGAATATATGGAAAATAAAAAGCCGAATCCGTTTTGTCGATATCTGGAATACGTTCTTGCCGATGTGAACATGAACACGCATACGATCCCCACGCATTTGGCGATCGACACTTCGTTTCTTGAGGTCAGAACGGCAAGTGGTGCGCTTTTGTCTTCTGCAAGCTATACGTTTGATGGTACAAAAATTACGTTTGATGAAAATCTTACGACCAATTGCTTGCGTGTTCGTTTGAAGCTTGCGGAAACGTCTGCCGATGCGGATAAGATCTCTTATGCCACTCTCAAAAGTGAACGTGATTTTTTTGCCAACGTGAAAACGATGCAGATCACATCGCTTCCTTCTTACCGCCGGGTATATCTTTTTGCGGATGCGGAAGAAAAAACGAAGGTGCATGCACTTTTGGCGGAAAGCGCTTGGGATTTTTGCTGTCTTTCGAAGGATCGCGTGCTTTCTTACGATCTTGGCGAACGGATCACCGCACTTGTTTCTTACGAGGATGGGCTTCTTGTCTTTTCCGAGGGTGGCG
>JBGVIG010000119.1:0-3462 GCA_045122995.1 Eubacteriales bacterium
CACAAACCGAATGCTGTAAAGAGAAAACAAGAACATATGTTTCTTTTTGCAGAGAGTTTCACGAATCTTCCTCGTCTTTCACACTCTTTTTGACCAACGTTTTGCGGCGAACATCAGCAAGCGGATTTTTCGCTACAGCTTCTTCGAGCTGTTTGTCGGCAACATGCGTGTAGATCTGCGTGGTACTGAGCTGTGCGTGACCAAGGATCTCCTTGAGTGCAAGCACGTCCACGCCACCCTCCTGATACATCAGCGTCGCCGCCGTGTGACGAAGCTTATGCGTAGAAAAATGCTTGTTTCCCATACCCGTTTCTTCCAAATATTTATATACCACGTTTTGCACGGCTTGTTTTCCCATACGTTTTTGCAAACGGGACAAAAACAGCGCATTTTTATCCTGAACATGATCCATGTCACGTGTGCGGCAAAGCAAATAAGACGCGAGTGCATCACGGCAAGCTTCGTTAAGATAAACGATCCTTTCCTTGTTGCCTTTGCCCACAACGCGAAGCGAACGCATCTCACGATCAATGTCAGAAAGGTTAATGCCGACCAGCTCCGAAAGACGCATTCCGCAGTTGAGAAACAGCGTGATGATACAAAAATCGCGTTCTCTGTTTTTCGAGTCCTTATCTTCCGCGATCGTGGAAAGCAAATCAAGGCTTTCTTCCTGCGTTAAATATTTCGGTAATGCATTTTTCTTTTTCGGTGTTTCAATATCCGCGGCAGGATTTTTTTCCATTATGCGCTCTGTTGCCACCATATACTTAAAAAATGCACGGATCGCGGAAAGCTTTCTTGCGCGTGCCGGTGCCGCATTTTTCTTTTCGTTGGCAAGGAAGAAAAGAAACTCCAAAATTTCCAGAGAGGTGACCGTTTTTACAAATTCCGTATCCACTTCCGCAATGGAAATTTCAGAAAAAGCCTCACTCGAAGAAGAAATGTTTTTTCGCATGGCGATCATATATTGAAAAAACAGGTGCAGATCGGAGCGATATTCCGAAACCGTTTGCGGCGATCTGCCCTGAATGATGAGTTTATATCGTAAAAAACGCTCTACCGCCGGAGAGAAATCATTGACAGCTCTCGTTTTTTCTGCCATAAAATTCACACCCTTTCCATTTGATTCATTCTTATTTTCTATTATATAATAAATTCGCGAACAATACAAAACTTTTTTCTGAAAAAACGCGCAAAATTTGTAAAATTTTTTCTTCACACCATAAAATTTAGCAAATAGCCTTGAAGAAAACGCAAAAAAGCGCTATAATAATTTTAATAACATAAAATTGAAAGGATACCCCTCGGCATGAAATTTCGTGAATTCTGGCAAAGATACAAAAATGAATTTTTCAAACTCCTCACCACGCGTGTAGCGCTCGCGGTCTTCAGCATCGTCTGCACCTCTCCGCTCCTTCTCACTGACACACAAGGCAAGGAAAGCTCGATCAACAGCATTTTCATCATCGCGACAGCTTTCGTTTTCGCTTTTTATTATTATCTCATTCACTCTCAGCTTTGGGCAAAAGGCGCCAAAGATAAGATCGCGGCAGACGGCGGACGTTTGAATATGAATCCACTTTCCGGTCTTTATGTGGGACTTCTCGCTTCCGCACCAAGCTTCCTTTTGAACATCGTCAACATCATCACGTTCTTTTATAAAGACTACGCAGGTGTTCGCGGTGTTCACGCTGTGACAGCGCTTCTTGAGCTGATCTGGGACGCGCCCGCGCTCGGTATCTATTACGTATCTCAGTCGCCGTTCTCCTATCTGCTCGCTTCCGTGCTCCCTGCCCTTTTTGCAGGACTCGCTTACTTCCTCGGCACCAAAGAATTTAAGCTTTTCGGCAAAAAAAACGAAGAATAAAACTCAAAAACAAAACATCATAAACTCATCGCCGTTTTCATATAATTTTAATAATTTTTCAGAAAACAATTACGAAACGGCGGTGAGTTTTTTTGCATATCGGATTCAAACGATTTTTCATCTTTTTCCTGCAATTTACCTGTTTTTCCGCGCTGATGCTCCTCTCTTCGGTGCTGATGGGAAATCTGCTTTTCCGCGGAGAAGCCGTGCAAAGCACAGGTGCCCACACCAAAGAGAATATCCCCTATACCGTTATCATTGATGCCGGTCACGGCGGACGTGACGGCGGCGCCTCGGCAGATGATGACGGCACGCTGGAAAAAGATCTCAACCTTGCCGTGGCAAAAAAACTTTCAGCACTCCTTGAAAGCGCGAACGTGCGCACCATGATGACAAGAGAAAGTGACATCGAGCTTGCCGATCCTTCGTCCGACCACAAAAAGCGTGACGATCTGAATGCGCGCCTTTCCCTTGCCGAAGAACAGGAAAACGCCATCTTCATCAGTATCCACATGAATAAATTTCCCGTCGAAAAATATAGCGGTTTGCAAGTCTATTATTCCCCGAACAACACGGAAAGCACCGTCCTTGCCGATCGGATCCAAGCGGATTCCACCGTGCTGAACAACGCGAACGCGCGCAAGACCAAAGCCGCCGATGATAACATCTATCTCCTCTCTCATCTGGAGATTCCTGCCGTCCTTGTCGAATGTGGCTTTCTTTCCAATTACGAAGAAAAAGAACTCCTTAAAACCGACGATTACCAAAAAAAGCTCGCCATGAGCATTTATACTTCCATCATACAATATCTGGACAAAAAAGAATAACCCCTCTCATCGGGATTCCAAAGGGATAATATCCCTTTGGAAGGGCGTGGGACAGCGTCCCACACAAAAGAAAGGATAAAAAATGAAAAAAGCAAAAAGCGTTTATGTCTGCTCGGAATGTGACTATCAAAGCGCAAAATGGCTTGGCAGATGCCCCCAGTGCGGAAACTGGAACACCTTTACGGAAGAAACCTACGAAGCACCTGCGCCCGCCGCGGCAACACCAGCCGCCAGAAGACACACCATGCTCGCGCGCGTCACCAATGAAAGCGAGCCCGAGCTTCTCTCCTCGGAAAATCTGCCTGATTATCTGCGCCGTTCCACGGGCATCGGTGAATTTGACCGTGTGCTTGGCGGCGGTCTTGTGGAAGGCTCGGTGGTATTGCTTTCGGGCGAACCCGGCATCGGCAAATCCACACTGCTTTTGCAGATCTGTGCAAGCCTTGCGGAAGATCGCACCGTGCTTTACGTTTCGGGTGAAGAATCCACCTCGCAGATCTCCATGCGAGCAAAAAGACTCGGCATCAAAAGCGGCAAGCTTTACGTTTTGACCGAAACCAACGTGGAAAAGATCCTCAAAGCCGCAGAAAAATGCACCCCTGACATTATTATCGTCGACTCTATTCAAACGATGTATCATAATGAAAGCAATACCATTCCCGGAAGTGTCACACAGATCCGCGAATGTGCAGGCGTTTTCATCGGCAAAGCAAAAACCGAAGGCACCTCTGTCATTCTCGTCGGTCACGTCAACAAAGAAGGCAGCAT
>JBGVIG010000120.1:0-5891 GCA_045122995.1 Eubacteriales bacterium
CGGTGCTTCACATCATAATCGTTGGTTTTCCAAAGCGGCGTGCATCTCCAGCGCGATCGGCTTTTGCAAAGAACCTTTATTTACGGACATGAGAGCCTCGGTGGTGGATTCCGATACACGTGTGTATCTTTCCTGGGGAACCAAGGAAGCGCGCGGTCTTTCGGACGTTTTTCATGAGGATACCGAAAGTGAAACCTATCACCGTAACCGTGAAGCGGCAGATATTTTGAAGAGCTTTGATGCTAAGGTGAAAATGCGCTGTCAGATCGGTGGCGGACACTGTGAGGCGGATTGGCAAATGCTTGTTCCCGAATTTATGCGTTTTCTTTGGCAAGAGGCGTAAACATGTTATCTCGTCCATAGGGCATTGACTTTTTTCGTTAAAAATTTTATAATAAAAATGGTATGTATTGTAATACAACAAAAAACTTGACGAAAGGAAATAGCAGTTATGAAAAAACTTATCATCAAGATCGCTGCCGGTGCGCTTGCCGCGTCAGTGATCCTCGGCGCGGTCGGTTGCGGAAATGAACCGATCGAAACTTCCGGCACTTCACAAACGACGAGCGCTACCGTTGCATCTACAACGGAAACCACAGCACAAACAACAACCGAAACCACTGCATCTGTGGAAACGACAACAGAAACCACGACAGCTTCCGAAATGGAAACTACAACGGAAACCACCACGGCTGAAACAACAACGGAAGCTACAACTCGTGTCGATTATTCAAATGTGGAAGAGCAGTACACGGATATCACGTTGCATTTCACAAAATCGGAACTGTGCACTTCCTCTTATAATACATCTGCTGCGGAAGGCACTGTTTTCACAGAAACCGGATATTTTTCCACAGATCTTGTGGATATTTCTGCTTATTATGGTCTTTCCTATGAGCTTGCTGCATATCGCACCGCGATGTCCATCGCTTTCTATGATGAAAATGGCACTTATCTTGAAGGCGTCGGCACACCTGCCGATACCAATGCTGCGATCGTAAATGGCGCCGTCATCATTCCCGAAAATGCGAAATATGCGAAATTCCTTACTTTTGCAGGAACTTCTCGCTGTGAGGCGTTTACCGGCTCTTACGTTCGCGGTTTTGCGAATGCCGATGATTATGCGGTGACTGTTGGGAAACGTGCTTGCTACGGTATGCAGATCGCTTGCATCGGTGATGGTATCACAGAAGGTGATTACAGCGGTAAAAATAAGACGACTCTCAGCATTCACAGCCGTGGCTACGCATATTTTATGCAAGAAACGCTTGGTGCGGAAGTGATCAACTACGGTAAAAAGGACGCAACTGCTGCATCGGTATTGCAGTCTTACAAAGACGGTGTGATCGACATCAAGAATGCGGACATGATTATGATCATGCTCGGCACGAACAAAGGCTTGGAAGGCGATATGGGCACTGCGTATAACGAGCTTCTTTCTTTGATTGAAAAAGATAAAAAAGCCGATGCGAAGATCGTTTTGCTGACACCTCCGCACGCAACGAGCGATAATAGAAAAGCCGGTAAAGGTAATGCCACCACCGTAGAAAAAGCGGCGACTGTTGTCCGTAATACGGCAAGCGCGAAAGGCTATGCGCTGATTGACGTTCTTGCCGAGGCTCCTTTCTGTACCGAGATGGAAAACGTATATCAGCCGCATGACGGTTTGCATCTGGCGGAAACAGGACACCGTGTGATGGCGAAATTCTTGATGGAAAAACTCACAGCACTTTCCTTGGTTCCCGAATATGCACTTCCCGAAGAAGAGGAAACCGATTACGAAGACCTTCGTTTGGCATTTGTAGAATATAAAATGCCGGCGTCCAAACATCACGCCTCTGCCGCGGAAGGTGAGCTTGTTGGTCGTGCCGGATATTTCTGTACGGATTATATTGATATTTCCAAATATTACGGTCTTGCTTACGAACTTGCAGGATATCGTACGATTTACTCTGTGGCATTCTACGATGAGAATCAGAAATTCCTCAGCGGTGTCGGCGCGAATTCTCTTGATCAGACCTTTGCTGATACGATCTGTGGCACAGTCGTCGTTCCCGAAAATGCAAAGTATGCAAAATTCATCACGTTCGCGGGTGATAGCACTTATGAAGCCTATGACAGAGCATATGTTCACGGATATCTTGATGAGACCTCTTACAACGCATATGCAGAAACGAAACCTTATAGCGGTCTTTCTATCGCATGTCTTGGTGATAGCTTGACCGAAGGCGACTACGGCGGCCCGTCTTCCGGTACCATGAATATCCACACGCGTGGCTGGTCGTATTTCGTTCAAAAAGAGCTTGGTTGTGAGGCGGAAATCTTCGGTAAATGCGGTTGGTCCGCAAGCTCGTTGCTTTCCTCCTACAAAAAGGGTGAGATCAATATCAGTGAATCTGATTTCATCGTTGTTTGGATCGGTTCCAACGGCGGTCTTGGCGGTGATTACGGTAATGCATATAGCGAGCTTTTGAAACTTATCAACCAAGATAAGAAAGCCGATGCGAAAGTGATCCTCGCAGTTCCTCCGCATCACACAGAGGACGAAAGAAAATGCGGTAACGGCGGCAATCCTAATACCATTGCTGTGAGAACCGTTGTTCTCGATACCGTAAATAAAGGCGGCTATCTGCTTGCGGATCTGTATGCAGAAACCCCGATCCAGACAGAAATGGAAAACTTTTATCAGCCTCATGACGGCGTGCATCTTTCCGAAGCAGGCTATCGTACGGCAGCAGAATATATCCTGGACATCATTTATGAAGCAATGAAATGAACGCGATAAAAAAATCCGTCGGTGTAAACCGACGGATTTTTTTGTTTGTTATGTAAGAGAGCGAAACGGATCAGTTTTCTTCTTTTTCGGAAATGTTAAGAGAAAAACCACGGTGCTCTACAACGGAGGAAAAGACGATCTGTGTTTTGGTTCTGCCGAAGCTTTGTAATTTACTGATGAATTTATCAAGACCTTCGGTGTTTTCGAAAATCGTTTGCATCAATACGGAATATTCACCCGTTACGTGACAGCATTCGATCACATCGGGAGAGCTTTGCAAGAAAGGGTAAAGTTCGGATTTTCGTTCGGGAGCGACTTCGAGATTGATAAAAGCGCGCACAGGGTGACCGAGCACACAATCGTTGATCTTGGCGTGATAGCCGAGAATGATGCCTGCTTTTTCCATCGCTTCGATGCGTGCAGCAACAGTGGGCGGGGAAATGAAGACACGGCTTGCAATATTTTTGATGGGGGTACGGGCGTTTTCTTTTAAGATCTTTAAGATTTCAATATCGGTTTTATCGAGTGTGGTTTTCATGGCCGTTTAACCTCCGCAGTATATTTGAATTTTGAAAACAGATTTTTTTAGAAAAGATGGGTGAAAACATTTTCAAATTCGGTATATATATAGTTTTACATTATTTTTCGAAAAAAATCAAGAGAATTTGCGTTTTTTCAAAAGAAAAAATTCAAATGTTTTTATCTTTTTCGTATTTTTGAAAAAGATATTTACAAAACCCTTGCCAACGACTATCATTATGTGGTAAAATTATATTATAAACAATGGAAAATACTGCCCAAAAAGCATGGAGGATTAGATTTATGAGCGAAAAATTCAGACTTGAACATGACTCTGTAGGCGAACTCGAAGTCCCCGCAGACGCGTACTATGGCGTACAGTCCTTGCGTGGCGCACGCAACTTTCAGATTACGGGAACAGGCTTGCATCCCCTTTTCATTCGTAACATGGCAAAAATCAAAAAAGCGACCGCAATCGTAAACGGTCACATCGGTGCATTTGATATGAAGATCGCGAATGCGATCGTTGCTGCTTGTGACGAGATCATGGAAGGCGCACTGGAAGATTCTTTTATCTGTGACGCGATCCAGGGTGGCGCAGGCACAACTGCAAATATGAACGCAAACGAAGTTATCGCAAACCGTGCGATTGAAATTCTTGGTGGCACCAAAGGTGATTACACCGTTTGTCACCCCAATGACCACGTAAACTATGCACAGTCTACCAATGACGTCATTCCTACAGCAGGTAAAATGACGGTTATTGACCTCATTCAGCCTCTTCTCGTCAGCTTACATACTTTGACACTTGCTCTCGATGGAAAAGCGAAGGAATTTGACGGTATCGTTAAGATGGGTAGAACTCAGCTCCAGGACGCTGTTCCTGTTCGTCTGGGCCAGGAATTTGCGGCATATTCTGCTGTTATCCGTCGTGATATCAGAAGAATTCAGTATGCTGAACAGGAAATGCACACCATCAACATGGGTGGTAGTGCGATCGGTACTTCCATCAACGTTGATCCTCAGTATCTTGCAGAAATTGCAAAGGTTCTTTCCGGTGTTGCAGGTTATGAACTTGTAAAAGCGGATGATCTGATTGATGCAACACAGAACCTTGACGGTTATGTTGCTGTTTCTTCCGCACTCAAGACTTGTGCGATTAACCTTTCTAAGATCGCGAATGACCTCAGACTTATGTCCAGCGGCCCTCGCACTGGTATCGGTGAAATCAATCTTCCTCCGAAGCAGAACGGTTCTTCCATCATGCCCGGCAAGATCAACCCCGTTATCCCTGAAGTTGTGAACCAGGCTGCATTCCTTGTCATTGGTCACGACACAACCATTACCATGTGTGCAGAAGCCGGTCAGATGGAACTCAATGCATTTGAGCCTGTTCTTTTCTATCAGCTTTTCGAATCGATTACTGCACTTACTGCTGCTGTTGATACTTTTGTTGAAAACTGTATCATCGGTATCCAGGCAAACAAAAAGAAATGCCTTGAAAACGTGGAAAAGAGCACCGGCATCGTTACCGCTATGGCTCCTTATATCGGTTATCAGCGTTCCGCTACCATCGCAAAAGAATCTCTCAAAACCGGTGCGTCCGTTCGTGAGATCATTCTTCGCGACGGCATCATGACAGAAGAAGAACTCGAAGAACTTCTCGATGCACGCGCAATGACCGAACCTCGCGCGATTACAAGTAAATAAAAGCTCTTTGCTTTTAAGAAATAAGGATAAAATTTATGATTAAATTGATCGCTTTTGACCTTGACGGTACGCTTACACAGCATAAAACTCTGATCGAGCCTGAAAATTTGGCGGCACTTACCGAGCTTTCCAAAAAGTATAAACTTTTGATGGCAGGCGCAGGTGCGTGCATGAGAATTTTCAATCAGCTTGGCGGTTTTCCGATCGATATCGTTGGTAACTACGGTCTTCAGGTTGGTAAATATAATCCTGAAACCAAGACCATTGATATCGTGGAAAATAACGTTTTACCTTGTGACAGAGAAAGCGTGGAAGCACGCGTGAAGATGTGTCGCGAAAAATATGGCTTCACTTCTTACGTTGGTGACAGTGTGCAATATCATGATTCCGGTTGTGTAACATTTGCGATTCTCGGTACTGCCGCACAGAATCCCGAAAAATTGGCATTTGATCCCGATCGTTCCAAACGCCGTGCGATCTATGCGGAAGTTTGTGAAACTTTCTCAGAATACAATGTGTTTGTCGGTGGTTCCTCTTCTTTTGATATGGCACCTCGTCCGTTCAACAAATATTATGCGTTGAAAAAATATTGTGAGGAAAATGGTATCGGTCTTGATGAGGTCGCATTTGTTGGTGATGACTATGGTCCCGGTGGCAATGATGAATCGGTTTATCAATCTGAGATCCGTTTTGTCACTATCGATGATTATCGCACATTCCCCGAAGTCATGAAAAAAGCCGGTTTGCTTTGATTTTTCGCGTTTGATGTTGACAAATTTTCAAAAATGTGTTATCATAAGGAAGTCATCATTTGATGGCTTCCTTTTTATATACGGAGGGTTATCGAAGCGGTCATAACGAGGCGGTCTTGAAAACCTCCGCGTGT
>JBGVIG010000121.1:0-1702 GCA_045122995.1 Eubacteriales bacterium
CATGGGTCTTTTCTTTCATTTTATTTCAACAAAGCGACAATTATAAAAAGTACCGTCCGTATTTACCTCCGCTAAAATAAGTTTAACATTAGATTGAATCTTTTTGTAAATCTAACCGCTTTTGACCCTGGATATATTGACGGGAATAAAAAATATGTTATAACATAACGAACTGAATGTTATTGTAATTTGCATAGAAGGAACTGTTCTACGCAAATATAAGAAACAGTTATTTTTCCCTCATATTAAGGACCCTATCATCATTAAAATAAGTCATACTGCTCTTTCGTTTTATATCTTTCAAAAAAAGCACTTTCGACACCAAGTTCTGACATAATTTTCACAAGAAAAATGCTATCCTTAAAAGCAAAGGATAGCATTTTTTACTTAATAAAGAAAGGATTGATCACATGACGGAAAAAGAAACCGCAAAAAACGTAAAAATCTCCTACGAAAATGAAATACTGTCTATTTTTCTTTTGGGAGAGATCGACCACCACAGCGCAATTCACGTTCGCACAGATATTGATGAGGCGCTGTTTTTGCATATACCGAAAAAACTGATCATTGATATCAGACAAGTGGACTTTATGGATAGTTCAGGACTGGGACTTATCATGGGACGATATACCAAAGCCAAAGAACTCGGAACCAAGCTCATCGTCCGCAATCCATCCCCGCGAGCTTCCAAAATGCTCGCCCTATCAGGACTTGAAAAAATCATTCAGATTCAGAAAAACAATGAAAGCGAGGAAACAAAAAATGCCGAAAACACCAATCAATGAGATCCGCTGTACCTTTTTATCCAGATCCGAAAACGAAGCACTTGCCAGAAGCATCATTTCAGGATTTATATTGCCGCTTGATCCCGATGTGGAAGAACTTGCCGATATTCGCTGTGCCGTCAGCGAAGCTGTCACCAATTGTATCGTCCACGCATATCGAGATACGATTGGAAAAATACAACTCCACGCCAAATGCTATGAGGACAGAACCGTCAAGATCACGGTCAGCGACCGCGGCATCGGTATTGCTGACGTCAAGCAAGCGATGCAACCGCTTTACACCACCTGCCCTGATGAAGATCGTTGCGGTATGGGATTTTCTATTATGGAAAGCTTTTCCGATAAGCTTTCCGTGATCTCCAAAGTAGGTGACGGCACCAAGATCACTCTCACACGAAAACTTTCCACCTCTCAAAAATCCACACAAAAAGAAGATACATAACAAAAAAACGGAGGAATTTTTCATGTCCGAATGTGTGGAAAAAAATATACCGCCCGATAATTTAACCTTGATCTTTCAGGCGCAAAACGGTGATAAAGCCGCCATGGAGCGCCTTATTTCTCAAAATATGGGACTTGTCAAAAACATTGCCAAACGATTCATCGGCAGAAACGTAGAGTATGAAGATCTCGTGCAGATCGGCACCATCGGCATGCTCAAAGCCGCAAAAAGCTTTGATACAAGCTTCGGCACTGTCTTTTCCACATATGCAGTCCCCTTGATCATCGGAGAAATACGCCGCTTTCTGCGTGATGATGGCATGATCAAAGTCAGCCGTGATGTGCGCAAAAAAGGATCCATCGTCATGAAAGCAAAGGAAGAATTTCTGAAAAAACATCAGCGCGAGCCGAAGCTTTCGGAGCTTTCCGCCTTATGTGAAATGTCAGCCGATGAGATCGTTTATGTGCTTGATGCG
>JBGVIG010000122.1:0-4619 GCA_045122995.1 Eubacteriales bacterium
TTATTTATATGATACAAAAAAAATAGAAAAAGGTCAACGGTTTTTTGAAAGAATTGTCTTTTTTTTGAGAAATAAACTGGAAAAATTCTCTTTTATTTGATATAATAATATTATAGGATCTAATCTTAGAAAGGAAGATGACATGACGAAGACTTCAAAAATACGAGATTTTACGAAAGGGAATATTACAAAACAGTTGCTCGTTTTTGCACTTCCGCTCTTTTTATCAAACCTTTTGCAAGTGGTTTACAATATGGTGGATATGGCGGTCGTTGGACGAGAAATGGGTGGCATTGGTCTTTCTGCGGTTTCGGTCGGCGGTGATATATCAGCCTTCATGACGTTTATCGCAATGGGTTTTTCCAATGCGGGACAAGTCATTATTTCGCAATATATCGGTGCGGGGAGAAAAAAAGAGATCGGTAAATTTATCAGCACGATGAGCCTTTTCCTTTTGATTTGTTCGGTTGTGATCAGTGCGGTCTGTCTGATTTTCCGTGACACGCTTTTGGCACTTATGAATACGCCCGAGAAATCTTATTCGGAAGCATTGGCATATTCCAGTATTTGCGCCGTGGGACTGATTTTTATTTATGGTTATAATATCGTTAGTGCGGTTTTGCGTGGCATGGGCGATTCGAAGCACCCGTTTATTTTCATCAGCATTGCGGCAGCAGTAAACATTGTTTTGGATATTTTGTTCGTTAGTGTTTTGAAAATGGGTGCGGGCGGTGCTGCGCTTGCGACCGTGATCAGCCAAGCAGTAAGTTTTCTTAGCTGTGTTATTTTCTTGGTACGACGCAAAGCGGATTTTGAACTGGACATTTGTTTTCGCGATTTTTTACATATTGACAAAGATAAGCTCCTCGATCTGCTTCGCCTTGGTATGCCGATGGCGATCAAATTGGCATCGGTGCAGTTTTCAAAGCTTTTTGTCAATTCTTTTATCAATGGTTACGGTGTCGAGGTTTCGGGCTTTGCCGGTGTGGCAAACAAGATCAGCAGTATCAGCAACCTGATCTCGGCGGCATTGAATACCGCAGGCTCCAGCATGGTAGGACAGAATATTGCGGCGGGAGAATATCGCCGCGTGACGGGCATCATCAGACGTCTTTTTGCGATCACGCTCACGATTGCTGTCATTCTTTCGATCCTTATTTGTCTGTATCCGATGGAGATTTTTGGGCTTTTCACCAAAGAAGAAGACGAGGTTTCGATTCTTACGATTGCGCCGGATTTCGTCCCGATCGCTGTCATACTTTTCTTTGCAAGTGCTTGCCGCGCAGCGATGAATGCGCTTATCAACGGAAGCGGCAATTTCAAGATCAATTTTGTTACGGCGATTCTTGACGGTATTGTTTTAAGAATTGGCTTGTCGTTGCTTTTTGGTCTGGGGCTTAGCATGGAATACGTTGGTTTCTGGCTTGGCGATGCGATTGCCGGGTTTACACCGTTTGTGATTGGTATCGTTTTCTATTTTACCGGTCTTTGGAAAAAGGGCGGCGGTATCAAAAAGGCATAACGATAGAGATTTCTCCTATGGGGAATGGCGAAGTGCTTTTTGAAAATGGAAAAAACACGATATTGATATCGAAAAGAGATATTTATGAGAATGCGAAGATCGTGTTGCAATAAATGAAAAAAGAAATAAACCCGGCAGATGAATCATCTGTCGGGTTTTTGCGTAATCTTACTGTTATCGCGGTCTGCCGCCCATGCCACCACCTGGAAATCCGCCGCCCATGCCACCGGAAGAACCATAAAGCTCCGAGGTCATTTCAATTTCGGCGATTTTTGTGCCACCCTCATAGGTGGTATTTTCAGCATAACCGTTTTCATCGGCGTTTTGGAGTTGTGTGCCGACGAGAAGTGTATAGGTGTTTCCTTTTTGAATGCCCGGTGCTGTGATAACAGCACATTGGTATGATTTTTTCGGGGTGAAAGATACGATCACACTACCATCTTCGCTACAGAGCGTAAGCGTTTTTCCTGCACTTTGTGTTCCAGTAGCGGTGAAGATAACACCTTGGTTTTTCGCACTTGTGAAGCTTTGTGCCATGCCCGAAGCACCAACGGCAATGAAGACGCCACCACTAATATCTGCGGTAGATGCATAATCGAGCGGACCGTTGCCGCTATTGGTGGGGCCGTTTACAAGCGTGATGCCTCCCGTAACGGTAAGCGCGCCATTGGAATCGATACCATCGCCTGTGGCGTCAACAAGAAGGTAACCACCCGATATTGTGATTGATCCCGTAGAGCTTTCAAACATTCCCATGCTCGGTCTGCCACCCATGGAGGAGAGGTCATTGCCTCCTGCAGCATTGAGTCCGTCATCGGAAGCGACGAGTGTGATCTTACCGCCTGCGATCAAAATTTCTGCAGATTCCAAGCCTTCGTAACTTTTTGTTATGTTGATATCGCCGCCTGAAATTTTGAGAGTGCTGTCTGCATGGACACCGTCATCACCTGAGGTTAGCATGAGTGTGCCATCTGCGATTTGAATATCGCCGCCTGCGTGGATCGCATCATCGGAAGAATCAATAAAAATATTACCGCCTGTGATCAGAATAGCGGCTGTGGCCTTGAGTCCTTTTGCTGATTCTTCGTTCGCAGAAGAAGAGGTGTTATATCCGCCGAAGCCACCCCAGCCACCCCATCTGTCATTCCATGAATCGTCTGATTTTGTTGAAGCATTGGCAGATCCGCCACCACTTTTGATTTTGACCGTGCCGTCTTCGATAGAAAGAAGCGTTTCTGCTTGCATGCCATCGTTACCGGCGGTGATATCTAGCGTACCGCTGCTGATATGAATATATCCGCGGGTGTTGTCCTCTGTGTTGTCGGATCGGATCCCATCGGTTCCTGCATTCAATGTGATGGAAGCAGATGCGATCTTGACACAATCTTTTCCGTTTAATGCCACGATTTGCGCAGTGACATTGATATCGCCGCCTGTGATGACAAGGTCATCTTTGGAAACGATGCCATGCTTAAAATTGCCGTTCACGATCAACATGCCGTTGCCATTGATGGTGAGATCTTCTTTGCTGAAAAGCGCGGCATCAAGGGTGGTATCTTCATCAGTGATCGTGTAATCATTGCCGTCGGAGAGCGTATTTTCCGTGTTTTTCGCGAGTGTTAAAAACACTTTGTCCGCTGTGCGGATATAAATGGCAGGGCCGTCTTGATTGATGAGCGTAAGTCCGTTCAGCACAATTTGAATTTTAGCTGTTTTGTCTGCATCGACAACAAGCTGCATATGTTCCGCTTCACCGGACAACAGATAAGTTCCTTCGGCGGTCACGGTTACTTTATTTTCCGAAAGGGAAGCGCCCTTTCCTTTGATGGCGGCGGTATTTTTAGCAAAAATGATGGACGTGGCAAGGTTTTCGGAAAAATCTGCGTTTTCGTCACGATCGGAAAAACCGAGGTCGATTTCTTCCGTATTGATAATCACGGACGTATCGACAGTCGTGGTGCTGATTGACTTTTCTGTGCCGCTATCGGCACAGGAAGATAAAAGAAACGCCGCGGATAAAAGTGCCGCGACGTAGATCTGATAGCGTTTCAAAGTTCGTCCCCTTTTTCGAAGGATTCCATCAATGCTACTTCCAAGTTGCCGTTACGTGTGCGAATTTCGTCAAGGAATTCTTTTGTGTTTTCACTCGTTTTGAGCGTTACGCGGTAAGAAAGCTTATAAAGGCTTCCCATGCCGCTGGTTTTTACAGAGATCAAACGGTGGTTTTTTGTGTAGTTTGCAAAGATGTCATCAAATGCGCCGCTGAAATTCATGGATTCGGGAACGGTGATGCGGAGCTCGAGGGTGTTTTCCGAAGAAATGCGGATATTCATAACAAGGAACATGACAAGGCAGACAAGGATCGTGAAAAGAAGTGCAATGCTGATATATCCTGCCGCTGTGGCAAGACCTGCTGTCATGGCAAGAAAGATGGAAACGATGTCTTTGGCCTTTCCGGGAACGGAGCGGAAACGTACAAGAGAAAAGGCGCCCATCACGGCAACGCCCGTGCCAACATTACCATTGACCATGATAATGACAGTTTCCACGATGGCTGGAAGCAGAATCAATGCAACCAAAAAACTTTTGGTCACGTGGGAACGGTAGGTGGAAACGAGCGCACAGATCACACCGCAAAGAAGGGCGGTTGCCGTGCAAGCGAGATACGTGCCGGCGGTGAATGTGCCGTTTAAGATAGATGTGAATATTTCAGACATAGATAAATTCTCCTTTTTGAATTTCTGCTTTTTGTTTTGTGATATCAGCGAATGCCGTGCCGTATTTGGAAAACGAAGCGGGGTAGATTTTTAGCTCATTTAATATGTTTACCAGAAAAAGAGGCATCGCGCCTGCTGTTTTGATCTCCATCAAAACGGCACCGGGTGGAAGGATCGACGTTCCGTGAGTACCTTTGGTAAGGTCGAGATCATCGGTACGGTAACGCACGTTGCGGTCGAACGTCAATCGCAAGGAGGAAAACTCTTTATCGTAAAAAGCTTCTCTCTCATAAAAAACGGCACACGCAGGCTTTGGATTTTCGTAGATGCGTATCGCGTAGTCGATCTCTTTCATGATCTGACCGTCCACGTTCTTTTCA
>JBGVIG010000123.1:0-3788 GCA_045122995.1 Eubacteriales bacterium
AAATTACAGAAGAAGGCGTAAAATTCGCTTCTCATATCGACGGTAAGCGCATTTTTATGGGTCCGGAAGAAAGTATGCAGATCCAGTCCAACATCGCGTCCACCATCGCCATGGCGTTTGACGAATGTATTGAAAATCCCGCACCGCGTGATTATGTAAAAAATTCCGTTGCCCGCACCACCCGTTGGCTTGAGCGCTGCAAAAATGAAATGGCGCGCCTCAATTCTTTGCCCGAAACGATCAATAAAAATCAGATGCTCTTCGGTATCAACCAGGGCGGCACATATGACGATATTCGTATCGACCACATGAAGCGAATCTCCGAATTTGATCTTCCCGGCTATGCGATCGGCGGCCTCGCTGTTGGCGAAGAAGCAGAAGTGATGTATCACATCATCGAACAGGTGGAACCTCATATGCCTAAGGACAAGCCTCGTTACCTCATGGGTGTCGGCACACCTTGGAATATCATTGAAGCGGTTTATCGCGGTGTGGATTTCTTCGATTGCGTTATGCCTTCCCGTAATGCCCGTCACGGTTACATCTTCACATGGAAGGGCACCATGAATATCAATAACCAGAAATATCAGCGCGATCCTCGCCCCATTGATCCCGATTGCCAGTGTCCGGCTTGCCGCTTCTATTCCAGAAGCTATATCCGCCATCTCCTCAAAGCAGATGAGATGCTCGGTATGCGTCTTGCCGTTTTGCACAACCTTTATTTCTACAATGATCTGATGGCGAAGATCCGCGAGGCGATCGACGAAGGCAGATATGAAGAATTTTACCGTCAATATAAAGACGCTCTTCAAGTACGCATTTAAGAAAAGAGGCTTTTTCATTGAACTTTACCAGTAAAAAACAGATTTTTTTGATCGTTGGTATCTGTCTGCTCGCCGCTTTGATGATCGGCGGCATCTGGGGCTGTGCGTTTATAGATTTCCCCTTAGATGACACGACGGACGCCAGCTCCGCCGAAACCACAACGAAGGATTCTGATTTTTCCGATCTCGATAAAGAAGACACCACGAGCGCTTCCTCTGCCGAAACCACGACGGAGGAAACGACGACCACATCGGAAACGACGACGTATCCCGATGTGATACTTCCCGTGGCGGATAAACGCATTGCGCTCACCTTTGATGATGGACCAAGCAGCGTTTATACGCGCGAAATTCTTGATGTTTTGGCGAAATACAACGCAAAAGCAACGTTTTTTGTCGTTGGTTATCAGCTTTCACAGTCCAAGGGCGCACTTTTGAGAGAAATGATTGCGGCTGGACACGCTATCGGCAACCATTCCGAAAATCACCCGAGCTCACTGACTTCGCTTTCCGAAGAGGACTTGCTTTCGGAGATCACGAAAGTCAATAAGCGTATCGCGGAGCTGACGGACGGGTATGTTTGCACACTGCTTCGTCCGCCCGGCGGTCATATTGATAAGGCAACGGCGGATAAACTTTATGCCGGCGGTGTTCGTATGCACACGATCCTCTGGGATTCCGACACGCGCGACTGGGAATCCAACGCCGAATATAAAAACGGAACGATTTCCCGTGATGAGGCGATCGCCAATGCCAAAGCGCTGGCACTTTCGCAAGTGCAAGACGGCAGTATTCTTCTGATGCATGACATCAAGGAGATCACGCCTGACCTTTTGGAATCACTTCTCGAAACCCTTGCAAACGACGGCTATGAATTTGTGACCGTCAGTGAGCTTTTCGATTTTGAAGCGATGGGCGAAGAAGGATATACCTCCAAATTTTACGCTGAACACGACGTGAAACCTTTGCAATAAGAAAGAAAAGACAGAATTTTTTATATTCTGTCTTTTTTATTTGGATTTACTTTGTTGACAAAGAAAAATCATCATGCTATACTGTGGGTGAATTGAAGCTTCATAGGAGGAAAAATTATGAGCTATGGATTTAACGTTTTTGATTTCGGCGCCAAAGGCGACGGCATGACCGACGATACTGCGGCGATCCAAGCGGCGATCGACTTCGTTTTCAAGCGTGGGGGCGGAAAGATCTATTTCCCGTTTACACCTCGTGGCTATCGCGTTGCTTCTCCTGCGGTGGAGGAAATGGACGGTAAACCTGTTCGTTCTCAACTTGTGATTCCGGCAGGAACAGCGAATATTCAGTTTGAAGGTGAGATGCCGTGTCGATTCCTTTATAGCTATCAGGTACGCCCCGTGGACAGCCCGTACGGTACCACCCGTTTTATTCCACAACCCGGAGATCCTGAGCCGCGTATGTTCACAAGCACTACGATCTTTTCCGACTGGGACGCGCCCGAGGAACATGATCCGAATGCGCGGCCGTATTCGATTCTTTCTACGCCGGAGGGAACCTCCTGCCGAGGAAAATTCAGCTCCTCTTTGGTTACGCTGACGAATTTGGAATTTGCTGTTCCCATGCGCCGCGATAAAATGTATCCTACGCAATCTGCCGTGAACCTGCAGAATGCAAGCCGCGTTCACGTGATGGATTGTCAGTTTTGTCTTTTGGAATCGGTTGGCGATGCGGTTCTTGGGCTCGAACTTCAGGAGAATCCTTGTCACACCGTTGGCCTTATGATGTCGGGTGACCAAAATGATCACAACGTGATCCGCAGTGTAGCGGTGCAGGGCTTCAAATACGGTCTTGTCATCGGTGAACACGTCATTGCGGATTATGTGTACGTGCATAACTGCGAAGAGGGCATCGTTCTTCACGATTGCTCGCATATCTCCATGATCACGCACGTTGTGGCACAGCACAACCGTTGCATCATCACGACCACGCGAGGTTTGCTTTTCGGTCATCGTCCGGGACCTTGCAATCTCACGGTCGGCACGGTGAATTATGAGCCGGGGCATGGTCATCGTCCCGAGATCAGTCGATTGCTCTATGGCGTTTACGATCCCGAAAAACGTTTGCGCGGCTCACTCAAGTGGCATCAGCCGGGCGGAGATACGAATTTCCCCATCATTTGCAGTGAAAATTTTAAGGTTGAAATGTATTGATGATAAAAAGATAACCACCCGTGATCGGGTGGTTATCTTTATGTTAATACTGTTGATTGCGATATTCTCGATCAGCACTTTATGCCGGACCGTCATATTGGAGCCAAGAGGATACCACTAAGCAACCGATTGCGATGATGACGATGAGCGGCCAATACCAATAATTGGACACTACGTATAAGAATAATCCTTTTTCGCTTTTTTCGATTTCTTTTAAGATCTTTTCTGCAACTGCGCTGTCGCCGTCACCCTCTATAAAAAGATAATTTGCGCTTTTTTCAGATTGCCATGAAGAAGTGTATCGATCAATCCAATGCGCGTTGGTGTAATAATAAGTTTTTCCATCTATCTGGAGAGAACTTGTGCTGTTTGTCGGGGTTGTGTTTTGACCGGTTGACGAAACGATGTAATTGACGGCATCGGGCGTTTCGCTCACCAACATCGGGATCACGGCACCCTCATCATTGCGATAAAATGCGCCATATGCGGTGCCTTCGCCTATTTTGATGAAATAAGTATCCTTTATCTTGCCGATAACTTGATACTTTTTATCAAAGATTTGAATGCCGTTACTTTCAAATTCGGGCGTATATGATTCGTAAAAACGGAATACCGCTATTTCATACGGATCCGTAGTAAAACCCGACATGAGAGGATTGGCTTCGTTTGTTGCCGTTACTCGCACAAAATACGTATCCGCTTTGATGTTATCAAGGGGAATGACGGTCAGGTTTTGATATCCTTTTATTTGACTTTCCGCGACTATGGTGGTCATATC
>JBGVIG010000124.1:0-3126 GCA_045122995.1 Eubacteriales bacterium
ACCCTTGCCTTGGCTGGGAAAAGACCGAAAAACTTATCTACAATCTTGCCGACCAAGTTATTTGATCAAAAAAATATCCGCAGATTATCTGCGGATATTTTTATTATAATTTTTAACGTAACAAATCTCATGTTGTTACAAAAATACATACAATCTCCTCCCCCGATGCGTGCTCGTCAATAGCGCGTGTCGGGGATTTCTCATTGGTTGGCAAGAAAATCAAACTCAGATGTAACAAAATCAAAAAAGTGTCTTACTTCCCCAAGATCTTCTTTATTTTCGTTGAATCTGATCACAATGTCACGTTTGCAATCTATATTTTCAATAGCAAGCAATTTTACATCGGGAGAATCAATTTTTCCCCATGTATATTGCGGCCAAAAACCAACACCGATGTTAGCGGCGATCAGATTTTTCACCGCGTTTTGATTATCACTTTCAAATGCGATCTTCGGCAAAAAACCGGAATCTCTGCAATATTTATCGCAAATCGTACGAAAACTTTTTACACCGGCAAGACTGATAAAATCTTCTCTGGATACCTCAGATAGTGATATAGAATTTCGATTCTCATACTTCCCTATAGTAGGAACTGCCAAAAATATCTTTTCTGTGAAAACATAAGTATCGCTACTTTGCCCTTTGTGTTGCAACTCTGTGCTGATATCAATATCATAAGGAATTCTCAAAGCTTCGCTTTGAAAAACTTGAAAGTGTGTTTGTTTATTTTCTTTGCGATATTTAATAATCGCTTCAGTGATGACAGCTGATGCTGCATTCACATTGATATGAATATTGGTTTGCTCCAGAGTTGACAGCTTTTCGAGCTCATGCGGTAATCTATCCAATGTTTCCAACATCGGTTCCAACTGATCTTTTAAGTATTTCCCATAAGCTGTCAAAACGATGTTTCTTCCTTTGGCTGAAAAAAGCGGATATCCCAATTCATTTTCCAAACGGTGAATTGATTGCGTCAGCGCAGGCTGCGCAATATGCAATTGCTCTGCCGTTTTTGTCACATGAAGATTTTGCGCCACCGCATAAAAATAGCGCAATTGGGTAAGTTCCATGGCAACGCCCTCCAATCAATAACTTCTATTATATTTTTATTATACATTTTACGTTATTATTTGTCAAGAAAATTAGATATAAAAAGACGGATAGGAAAACCTATCCGTCTTTTTATTGCGTGTAATATAATTATTTAGCAACTGCAGCTTTGAGAGTTTCGAGCTGTTTCTTAAGTTCTTCGGGGAGTTTATCACCGAATTTCTTGTAGTGTTCTTCGATCTCAGCCGCTTCTTTTGCCCAAACGTCTTTATCAACGTCGAGAATGCTCTTGAGAGTTTCGATGTCGAAGCCTTCAAGATCAGTAAGGTCGATGTCTTCTGCATGAGGAACATAACCGATAGGAGTTTCCACAGCATCAGCCTTGCCTTCGCAACGATCGATGATCCAGTTAAGAACTCTCATGTTATCGCCAAAGCCGGGCCATACGAAGTTGCCTTCGTCATCGGTACGGAACCAGTTGACGTTGAAGATCTTAGGAGCTTTATCGCCAAGTTTTTCGCCCATTTCGAGCCAGTGTGCGAAGTAATCGCCCATGTGATAACCACAGAAAGGAAGCATTGCCATCGGGTCACGACGAACAACACCAACTGCACCAGCAGCAGCAGCAGTGGTTTCAGAAGCCATGGAGGAACCTACGAATACACCATTCTTCCAGTCTTTGGATTGGTATACGAGCGGAGCGCATTTAGCACGACGACCACCGAAGATGATTGCGGAGATTGGAACGCCTGCACCCTTATCAAATTCAGAAGAAATGCAAGGGCAGTTTACAGCGGGAGCTGTGAAACGGGAGTTGGGATGAGCCGCATAGGTAGATTTGTCTGCTTTTACGAACATAGAGGGATTCCAAGGGTTACCCTTCCATTCGGTTGCATTTTCGGGAGGATTCTTATCAAGACCTTCCCACCAAACAGTGTTGTCATCATTGTTGATTGCAACATTTGTGAAGATAGTGTTCTTCTTAGTGGAAGCAAGAGCGTTGTAGTTGGATTTTTCATTGGTACCGGGAGCTACGCCGAAGAAACCGTTTTCAGGGTTGATCGCATAGAGTCTACCGTCATCACCAATGCGCATCCAAGCAATATCGTCACCAACGGTCCATACTTTGTAACCTTTTTCGCGGAGGTATGCGGGAGGAATCATCATTGCAAGGTTTGTCTTACCGCAAGCAGAGGGGAATGCAGCTGCAACGTATTTAACTTCGCCCTGAGGATTTTCAATGCCGAGGATAAGCATGTGTTCAGCCATCCAGCCTTCTTTCCAACCCTGGTAAGAAGCGATACGAAGAGCAAAGCATTTTTTACCGAGAAGAACGTTACCGCCGTAAGCAGAGTTTACGGAAATAATGGTATTGTCTTCGGGGAACTGGCAGATGTATCTCTTTTCGGGATCTACATCACATTTTGCATGAAGACCTCTTACCCAGTCGTTGGAATCGCCGAGCGCTACGAGAACCTCTTTGCCAACGCGAGTCATGATAGCCATGTTAAGAACAACGTAGATGGAGTCGGTTACTTCGATACCTGCTTTTGCAAGAGGAGAACCGATGGGGCCCATAGAGAAAGGAATGATGTACATGGTTCTGCCCTTGTAGGTACCGCGAGCGATATCATAGAGCTTTGCATACATTTCCTTAGGATCACACCAGTTGTTTGTGGGACCTGCGTTTTCTTTTTCTCTGGAGCAGATAAAAGTTCTGTCTTCTACACGAGCAACGTCGTTGGGTTTGGTTCTGTGGTAGTAGCAGCCGGGGAGTTTTTCTTCGTTGAGTTTGATCATTTCGCCGGTTGCAACAGCTTCTGCACGGAGCGCTTCGAGCTGTTCTTCGCTGCCATCGATAACCACAACGTTATCAGGAGTAAGAAGAGCCTTCATGTCTTCGATCCAAGAGAGGACTGTGGGGTTCTTAGTAAAATTGTTCATTGATTTTACCTTTCCTTTCAATAAATTATAATATTATAAAATAGGAACTGATTTATCAGTTCCTATTTTTAGTTTTAGGGCTTTTAAATAATATTGTAAATTTTTATTAGCTAAATTAATTGATTAGCTGAG
>JBGVIG010000125.1:0-4218 GCA_045122995.1 Eubacteriales bacterium
CAGCGCACGAACATTATTTCCAAGAGTTTTCTTCAAGAATATGAAGCAAGCTTTGATGGATTTAAGATCACATTGGAGGTAATGACAACTGTCGGCGGCGTCAGTTTCATGGAATATAACAACACTGGACGAAAAATTGCAGATATTATTCACAGAGAATTTGGTTTGGAATATGAAATCAAATTTCATAAATCTGAAAAATATGTCTATAATCGAGATGAAGAGCTGAAAAGAGAATTGCTGAAATATAAGACAATCAAGCGTCCCGAAGCAGCTCCACGATCTCAAGAACCCTCTATACAAGAAGCAAAACCTCTTGTTGAAAAACGCTCCAGTGTTTACGAAACTCCAGCAAGAACATTCACCGATGAAAAGGGAAATTTACATATCGGGAACTCTGTTTTCAATCTTGAGGGTGCATCACCTTTGATGGGAGAACCATTTGAAATTCGCCCTGTCCCCCTCTTCAACATGACAAGACCACAATCAATCGTTGTTGCTGTCGGCGAAATCATTTCTAAGGAGATCGGTGAGCGAAAAGTTCGTGGCAAGTACAAAGTTGAAATTACCATTACCGACTACGAAGCCTCTGTCACCATTCGTACAGCCATTGTCGATGCTGAGCTTACTGCATATCAATCGCTTTCCGAAGGAATGATGGTAGCTGTTCGTGGGAGTTTGCGCTATGATACTGAATTTGATGGAGAACTCGTCATCATGGATCCCTCTGCATTTATGGAAATCAAAAAAATCGGCAGAATGGATACCGCAGAAGAAAAACGTGTAGAATTGCATCTTCATACCAATATGTCACAAATGGACGCCATCATTCCTCCTGATGCAGCGGTTAAAATTGCTCATAAATGGGGACATAAAGCTGTTGCTATCACAGATCATGGCAACGTACAAGGATACCAGGAAGCGATGAAAGCCGCAGGAAAGATCGGCATGAAAGTGATTTACGGTATGGAAGCTTACTTTGTTAATGACGAAGCTAAAGCAATCTATGGTGACAGCGGAACCACCTTTGAAGATGAATTTGTAGTATTTGATATTGAAACAACCGGTTTATCCCCTCTTAATTCCAAAATCACCGAAATTGGCGCTGTTCTTGTCAAAAAAGATGAAGTTATTTCGGTGTTTAATACGTTCGTTGATCCGGAAGTACCGATTCCGGAGGAGATCGTAAAGCTAACTGGCATTACCGACGAAATGGTCAAAGGCGCTCCTAAAACAAAAGAAGCAATCCAGATGTTTTTGGACTTTATCGGCAACCGCATGCTTGTTGCTCATAACGCATCTTTCGATATCAGTTTTATTCGCAAAGCCGCAGCAGATTATGATCTTCCTTTTACTAATGCATATTTGGACACTGTTTCCATGTCTAGATTTGTAAATCCCGACTTGAAGAAACACAAGTTGGATACGATCGCTGAATATTTCGGACTTGGAGATTTTAATCACCATAGAGCCTCTGATGACGCAGAAATGTGCGCGCGTATCTTTTATCGAATGGTATCAAAACTTCAAAATGACGGCGTAGATACCCCTGCACAGATGTCTGCTGTTATGTCTGACCGAACAGATCCTTTAAAATTAAATACAACACATCTGATCTTGCTTGTAAAGAACAAAACTGGTCTCAAAAATCTTTATAAGATGATCTCGCAAAGCTACTTAAAATATTATAAAAAGCGCCCTCGTATTCCCAAAACTGTTTTGGAAGCACACCGTGAAGGGCTTATTATCGGTTCTGCCTGTGAAGCAGGTGAACTCTATCAAGCAATTTTGGAAAACAAACCGCACGATGAACTAGTCGCGCTTGCCAATTTCTACGATTATTTAGAGATTCAACCGCTTTCCAATAACCGTTTTATGATTGCCAACAAGACAGTTTCAGGAGAAGATGAACTTCGAAAGATCAACCAAAAAATTGTGGATCTCGGTGAAGAAACGGGGAAACCCGTCGTTGCGACTTGTGACGCACACTTTCTCGACAGAACTGACGAAATTTATCGAAAAATTCTGTTGGCAGGCATGAAATTTGATGATGCCGATCGAGATATTGAACTTTATATGCGAACAACCGATGAAATGTTAGAAGAATTCGCATATCTCGGAAAAGAAAAAGCATATGAGATTGTAGTTACCAATACCAATAAGATTGCCGACATGGTCGATGCTGATATTCGTCCTTTTCCTGACGGCACTTTTACACCAAAAATGGAGGGCGCAGAAGAAGATCTTCGTCGTATCTGTTATGAGCGCGCAGAATCTCTTTACGGAAATCCTCTGCCAGAAATCGTGGAAGCAAGACTTGAAAAAGAATTGACTTCTATTATCAAGAATGGCTTTGCAGTGCTTTACATGATTGCCCAAAAGCTCGTTTGGTATAGCGAACAGCAAGGTTATCTGGTCGGCTCCAGAGGCTCTGTAGGTTCATCCTTTGTTGCTTCCATGGCGGGTATTTCAGAAGTAAATCCGCTTCCACCTCATTATTATTGTCCTGAATGTCATTATACCGCGTTTATTTTAGACGGTTCATATGGCTCGGGCTTTGACCTCCCTGATGCAACTTGTCCGAAATGCGGAACAGCGCTGAAGGGTGATGGACACGATATTCCTTTTGAAACGTTTCTTGGATTTTACGGAGATAAATCACCGGATATCGACCTTAACTTTTCGGGCGAAGTGCAAGGAAAAGTACATAAATACACCGAGGAGCTTTTCGGTGCAGAGAACGTTTTCCGCGCCGGTACGATCGGTGGCGTCGCAGATAAGACTGCGTTCGGGTATGCGTCAAAATACGCAGAAGAACGCGGATTAACGCTCAGCAAAGCAGAAATCAATCGTTTGACAAAAAAATGTATCGGTGTAAAACGAACAACGGGGCAACACCCCGGCGGCATCGTTGTTGTGCCGAAAGAATACGATATTTATGATTTCTGTCCCGTTCAACACCCGGCTGACGATCCGAATTCTGATATTGTCACAACCCATTTTACATTCGAATATTTACATGATACGCTTTTGAAGCTTGACGAGTTGGGACACGATATTCCGACCAAGTATAAATACTTGGAACGTTTTTCCGGTTTGAACGTCATGGAACTCCCCATGAATGACGAAGCGGTTTACGAGCTTTTCCGTTCGACACAAACGCTTGGTGCTACACCGGAAGAGATTGGCGGTTGCAAGATTGGCACACTTGGTCTTCCCGAGTTTGGTACAGCATTTGTAATGCCGGTTGTTATTGAAGCACGTCCGAAAAACTTCAACGACCTTTTGCAGATTTCGGGATTGACGCACGGAACAGGTCTTTGGCTTGGCAATGCGCAGGATCTGATCAAAAATGGCGTCTGTGATATCTCCAAAGTAGTAGGAACACGAGACAGTATCATGCTCGCATTGATCCGCTATGGACTGGACGACAGCACATCGTTCAAAATTATGGAGTTTGTCCGCAAAAATAAAGCCGGAAAGCCTATTCCAGACAATATGCTGACTGCCATGAGAGAAAAAAACGTTGACGAATGGTACATCGATAGTTTAACGAAAATCCGTTACATGTTTCCCAAAGCACATGCGGCGGCATATGTTATGAGTGCGATTCGTTTAGGTTGGTTCAAAGTTCATCAGCCAATCGTTTTCTACTGTGCGTATTTCAGTGCCGCACCGGACGGGTTCGATGGTGCCGTAGCTTCCAAAGGCAAATCTCACGTAGCAAAACTGATTGCGGAAATCAAGGATAAAGATAAAAAAGATCGTACGCAAAAAGATGATGCGACTGCTGCCGCCATGCAGATCGCGCTTGAATGCTTAGGACGAGGTTATCGTTTTTTGCCTGTCGATCTTTATAAATCCGATGCGAAAATGTTCCTGCCTGAAAGCAATGGTATTCGTTTGCCGTTCGGTAGTCTTCCCGGACTTGGGGAAGCGGCGGCTTTGAAGCTACAAGAGGCACGTGTGGACGGAGAATATTTTTCCATCGAAGACTTAAAACAGAGAACGGGAATCTCCAAAGCCGTTGTCGAAATTCTTGACCAAAGCGGCGTCTTAGATGGGTTGTCAGAAACAAATCAAGTTTGCCTTTTTTAACACAAAAAGGGAAGTATACACTTTATTGTAATTTTACAGTTTTTTTCATTAAAATCGAAAAATGTTATAAAATTTAACAAAAAAATCTGAAAAAACTCTTGTAAAATGGGAAAAATGATG
>JBGVIG010000126.1:0-2721 GCA_045122995.1 Eubacteriales bacterium
CAATGTAGTCACCGATGGAGAAGGGATGGAATTCAAGGATCATGATGCCGCCTGCAAAGTTGGAAAGGCTGCCCTGAAGAGCAAGACCGATAGCAAGACCGCAAGAGGTAATGACCGAAGCGATTGCCGTTGCATCGACGCCGATCTTAACTGCTGCAAGAACGATCAAAATTACATAGAGGAAAACTGTCAAAAGGTCAACAATGAGCGTTTGCGCGTTAGGAGTGAGTTTATTGAAGCCTTTTGTTTTTTTCAAAAACTTCAAAACCCATTTGATGAGAATGGTGCCAACGATGAGAAGAATGATGACACCGAGGATGCGGATACCTGTGGTGGCACAGAATTCGCCGAGTTTTGCTAACAGATTATCAAGAAATTCCATTAGTAAGTACCTCTCTTTTATTAAAATTTTTTATTATTCTTCTTCCGTGATAAACTGCATAGCAAGATCTGCGAGTGCTTTGGGATCAGCAGGAGCAGGGCAAGCAGACATGAGTTCGGAAGCATTCTGAACTTTCGGGAATGCAACAACATCACGAAGGCTATCTGCACCGCACATGATCATCGCAAGACGGTCAAGACCGAGTGCCGCACCGCCGTGAGGGGGCGCACCGTAGCGGTATGCATCTACAAGGAAGCCGAATTTCTTTTCAATATCCTCATCGGTAAGACCAAGACGGCGGAACATCTTCTGCTGAAGTTCAAAGTCGGTAATACGAATAGAACCGGAGGAAATTTCAACGCCGTTGAGGACAAGGTCATAAGCTTTCGCGCGAACTGCACCGGGATCGCTGTCGATATATTCCAAGCATTCATCAAGAGGCATAGTGAAGGGGTGGTGCATCGCAACCCATGTGCCGCTTTCTTCGTCCCATTCAAAGAAGGGGAATTCGGTGATCCAAAGGAAATTGAAGCCTTCGGGAATGATGCCGAGCTGTTTTGCCACAACCTGACGAAGTGCGCCGAGAACGGGAAGCGTAACTTTATCTTTGTCAGCTACGATAAGTGCAACGTCGCCTTTTTGGCAACCGATGCGTTCCATGATCGCATCAAGTTCACCTTCTGCCATGAATTTCGCAAAGGAGCAGTTCGGCTTGTCTTCCACGTAACGAATGTAAGCAAGACCTTTGGCGCCGATGCCTTTTGCATGCTCGGTGAGCTTATCAATTTCTTTTCTTGTGAGGGTGGAAGCTGCATTTTTGGCAACGATGGCACGAACGGAGCCGCCGCCTGCTACAGCACCGGAGAATACAGAGAAACCGCTGTCTTTTACAAGGTCGGAAAGATTGGTGATTTCCATGCCGTAACGGGTGTCGGGTTTATCAGAGCCGTAGCGTTCCATCGCTTCCTTGAAGGTGAGGCGAGGAAGCGGGAGCGGGATTTCCACACCGAGAATTTCTTTGAAAAGTCTTGCGATGTAGCCTTCGTTCATTTCCATGATGTCGTCCTGATCCACGAAGGACATTTCAAGGTCGATCTGTGTAAATTCAGGCTGACGGTCAGCGCGAAGGTCTTCGTCGCGGAAACAACGTGCAAGCTGGATATAGCGGTCGAAGCCGGAAAGCATGAGAAGCTGTTTGTAGATCTGAGGGGACTGGGGAAGTGCATAAACACTGCCGTGGTGGATACGGGAAGGAACAAGATAGTCACGCGCGCCTTCAGGAGTTGCTTTCATGAGCATGGGAGTTTCGATCTCAAGGAAGCCGTTTTCATAGTAATAATCTCTGGTCACACGCGCGATCTCGTGGCGCATGATCATGTTTCTCTGGAGAGAGGGACGGCGAAGGTCGAGATAACGGTATTTGAGTGCCACTTCATCACGAACTTTTACAGCGTCGTTGATCTCAAAGGGAGTGGTTTCTGCTGTGGAAAGAATTTTATATTCGGTGACAGCGATTTCGATCTCACCGGTGGGGATCTGCTTGTTGATGGAGCTTCTTTCGCGAACGGTGCCTTTTGCCGCAATTACATATTCGGAGCGAGTACGGAACGCTTCATTAAAGATATCACGATCGGTGGTATCGTCAAATGCGAGCTGAACAAGACCTGTTCTGTCGCGAAGGTCGATGAAGATAAGACCGCCAAGGTCGCGCGCTCTCTGCACCCAACCGAGAAGGCTTACGTTTTCGCCAATGTTTTCACGGCGAAGCTCGCCGCAGTAATGGGTTCTTTTGTCTGTTTTTTCAAATCTTGCCATGATGTTTTTATCAGTCCTTTCTTATCAATGAAAGAAATTATTTTTTCAAAATTTTGATAGCTTCTTCCGCGGTAACGGTCTGCTGACCGAGCGCGCCGGACATATCCTTGAGTGCCAGAACACCGTTTGCCATTTCATCGGTGCCAACAACGGCCGCGAAGGGAACGCCGATTCTTGCAGCATATTTCATTTTCTGCTTCATGCCTTTTTCACCGAGGTAAACGTCCGCAGGAATCTCTGCGGCACGGAATTTATTTGCAAGTGCTGCGCAGTAAGGAACAGCGGACTTATCCATAGGAACGACGAGAACTTTTGCTACGCTTCCTGTTTTGGGGGCGATGATGCCGTGATCAAGAAGTTGAGAGAAAAGTCTGGTCAGGCCAATGGAGATGCCAATGCCGGGGAGTTTTTTGTCTGTATAATAACCGGTGAGGTTATCATAACGACCGCCAGAACAAACACTGCCGAATTCGGGGTGACCGTTGATGGTCGTTTCATAAACGGTGCCGGTGTAGTAGTCCAAA
>JBGVIG010000127.1:0-19255 GCA_045122995.1 Eubacteriales bacterium
TTGGCAACACCACCGATGGCAACCTTTTCATCGGGGACGTGAAGCATAAGACATTCATCTCCGTCGGGGAAAAGCGCACCAAAGCCGCTGCTGTGACGTCCATCACCGTTTGCACCACGAGCGCACCGATCGCAGATGAGCGCCCGAAGACTGTCATTCTCGACCGTCCGTTCGTTTATATGATCATCGAAAACGAAACGGGCCTCCCCATTTTCATCGGCACTGTGACGGAGATTCAAAATTAAAACACCTGTGCAACCGCGTTTGCTTTTCTTGCAAACGCGGTGTTTTCTTTCTGTCAAGATGCAGTTGCGCGAAAAAATAGTTATTTGTGTAAATTGTTATAACAAATTCTGAGAAAATATTGGACAATTTGTGAATTTAGTGGGTTCTACTCTTGATTTTTGGCGAAAAATAGGCTATACTGATTAGGTATATCTATTCAGTTCTGGAAATGACTTTTTTATTATATACGCATTTTCCGGCGCAAGATTTTCTTTAGTTTAAGGAGTAGGCAATGATAAAAGTTGAAAACTTAACCAAACAGTACGGCGATCGCTACGCCGTAAACGACATCAGCTTTGAGGTGCATAAAGGTGAGATTGTCGGTTTTCTCGGCCCGAACGGCGCGGGTAAATCCACGACTATGAATATCCTCACAGGCTATCTTTCTTCCACATCGGGCAAAGCCATGATCGATGGCTTGGATATTCTCGAACACCCGCTCGCAGTGAAGCAGAAGATCGGTTTCCTCCCCGAAACCCCTCCGCTTTATCTGGAAATGACCGTCAGAGAATATCTCAGCTTCATTTATGACCTGAAGCGCTGCAAGCTCAACCGCAAAGCACACATCGAAGAGGTCTGCCGTGTTGTCAAGATCGAAGACACTATGGATCGCATGATCAAAAACCTTTCCAAAGGTTACCGCCAGAGAGTCGGCATCGCGGGCGCCATCATCGGCAACCCCGAGGTCATCATTTTTGACGAACCGACAAACGGCCTTGACCCCAAACAGATCATCGACATTCGTAACCTCATTCGTGAGCTCGGTAAAGAAAGAACCATCATTCTCAGCACCCATATCCTCTCCGAGGTAAAAGCCGTTTGCGATAGAATCCTCATCATCAACGAAGGCAAGATCGTCGCTGACGAAAAGACAGAAAACATCGAAGGCGCGCTCCGCGGCAACCGCAGACTCGCGATCCGCATCGACGGCCCCGCGCAGAACGTTCAGAATGCGCTCAAACGCATCAACGGCGTTGTTTACGCAGAGATCTCCACTTCCCACGAGGACGGCAGTGCTACCTTCATCGTCGAAAGTAAGAACAACATTGACGTGCGCAAGCCTATTTTCTATATGCTCGCACAGAACTCTTGGCCCATTCTCTCCCTCGAATTCTCGGGAGCGAACCTTGAGGATATCTTTATCTCCGTTGTCGACGAAGCGGAAGCCAAAGAAAACGGCACCAAAACTAAAAAGGCTTAAAACCAAAGGAGGCTACTTAACATGCTCGCCATTTATAAACGCGAAATGCGCGCTTATTTCAGCTCCCCCGTGGGCTATATGTTCTGCGCGATCTTCTTCGCTGTCAGCGCATTTCTTTTCATGATCTACACCGTGCAGGCGGGAGAAAGCGCAAGCTATTCCAGCTATTTCTCTCTTTTGCTCTATCTTTTCATCGTTATCATTCCCCTCCTCACCATGAAGCTCATCAGTGAAGAACGCAAAATGCGCACCGATCAGCTGATCATGACAGCGCCCGTTACCCTTTTCGGTATCGTCATGGGTAAATATCTCGCGGCACTCACCATGTTCGGCGGTTCCTTTATCGTTTCTTCCGCAATCTATTATATCCCGCTCGCTCTTTACGGCACGCCCAACGCCGCGATGTATATCGGTTGTGTGATCGGTATTTTCCTTGTCGGCAGTGCCTTCATTTCGATCGGCATCTTCATTTCTTCCCTGACGGAAAACCAGTTTATTGCGGCGCTCGGCACCATCGGTGCCATCGTCTTCCTTTTGATGGTCAGCGCACTCAACAGCTTCATCAACAGCGTAGCGATCCGCAATTTCCTTTCCGCGCTTTCCGTAACCAGCCGTTACACCTATTTCGCATACGGTGTCTTCAGCTATGATTCCCTCATTTATTATATTTCTCTCTCGGCGGTCTTCCTCTTTTTGACGGTAAGAGTCTTTGAAAAACGCCGTTGGTCCAAATCTTAAAAAGGAGAAGACTTGAAAATGGCAAACAAACCTACAAGCAAAAAGACGGCAAAGCGTCCGTCTGATACAAGAAACCTGAAATACGGTTCCCTTTCCGTTGCCGTGACCGTGATCTTCGTGGCACTTATCATCATCGTCAACGTCATTGCAACCTCTCTTTCCGGCGTTTACGGCTGGTATACTGACATGACTGCCTCCGGCATCTATTCTCTTTCCGATGCGTTCAAAGCGCAGATGGAAGAGATCCTTACCCCTGAAGAAGGCGGCGACCCCGTTCATGTCAACATCGTCCTCATGGCAGAGGAAGATTATTTCAAGGGATACAGCGTTTATTCCAACTATCTCTACCACACCATTCAGGAATTGGTAGAAGCATTTGATAATTTCCACCTCGTGGCATACAACACCACGATCCACCCCGAGCTTGCGGAAAAATATAAAATGACCGCACTCGACACCCCCGCTCTTGACGATATCGTTTTTGAGCTTGCGGACGAAAACGGCGTGGCACTTGAAAACAGCCCCGCAAAAAAATACACCGCTCGTTCCTTCTTCATCTCCGATTCCGAAAGCGGCAATGTTGTCGGCTATAACGCCGAAGCGAAATTCCTCTCCGCAGTTGCGCTTCTCACCGGCAAGACCGAAAAACCCACCGCATACTACTTGCAGGGCCACGGCGAACCCACCTTGGCAGAAGCTTCCGATTGGACAAACGTTCTCGAGCTTGCCGGCTTCAACGTTTGCGAGATCAATCTTGCCGAAGAAGATTTCAGTGCTGATCGCCACGATGATGACATCGTGATCATCAACTGCCCCAAATACGACTTGATGTCCACCACTTCGTTCTCCGAAGTAAAAGAGATCCGTGACTTCCTCGGCTCTGCTTACGGCAACATGATCGTGGTCGAAGATGCCAACGTGCCTACACTTCCCGCTCTTGAAGGTCTTCTTTCCGAATGGGGTCTTGGCTTTGGTGGCTCTGTCATCGATGATAAACACTCCGTTTCCTCTTCCGGCGCGGCAAAGGTTATCGCAGATTATGCGGAAACTTATAATCCCAATGCGGAAACACAGCCCTTCTCCGGTCAGATCCTCAAAAAGCTTTTCGGCACCAAATCCAATCTGCCCATCACGCTTTTCTCCACACCGAAGGAAGTAAAGGTCCTTGATGACAGCGAGATCGTAAAAGCGATGAACGGCTCGGTTTCTTCCTTCTCCCTTTTGAGCTCTTACAACACCGCGCAGACCTCGGATAAAAACGGCACCGTAACCGGCTCCGTATCCCTTCTCGGTGTTTCCCGTATGATCTGGGAGCTTAACTCCGATGAGATCAGCTACGTAGTAGCGCTCAGCTCGCAGGATTTCCTCTCCGGTGAATACGAAAGCTCCTGCGCAAACCGCAGCATCATGTTCGCGCTTCTCAACCTGATGTGGGACAGCTCGGTTTCCTTCTCCGATATCGACTACAAAGAATTTGACTATTCTTCCCTTACCGTTTCCACCGCACAGGCTAACACATGGACGATCGTCGGTGTGGTTGCGATCCCTGTGGTTATGGCGGCGCTCGGTATCTATGTTTATGTAAGGAGACGTCATTCATAATGAAAAATTTCTGGCAAAAAATCAAAGCGCTGTTTACGAAAAGCGACGTTGAAAAAACGTCGCTCCAGAAAACAGCTCGTATTTCCATCATTTTCGGCGGCATCGCTATTGTTGGTGTGATCGTTTATTTCGCGATCATCGCACCGCTGCTCGTTGCCGAAGAAGCAAGAGTTCCCGATCTTTACGAAGGTGAAGTTTATCAGTATAGCTCCATCTATATGCTCCGCCCCTATGAACGCTCGGAGATCGCTTCCGTTGAGATCAAAAACAGCTTTGAACACTACAAGCTGAACGCTTACACAAGCGAAGGTGCCATGGACGTGCTTTTTCGTGTTGAGGGCAAAGAGGAATACGCTGTGACCGCAGAGCAGATCTCTTCCATTCTCGCTGACGTACGTCTTCTTATGACAAACTCCCCCACAGGACAAGACCGTGTCAATGAAATGGCAACCGTAGAAGACCTCAAAAACTACGGTCTTGACGCGGCTTCCGATCCTTCCTGGTTTGAAGTCACCCTTACCGACGGCTCCTCTTACCGTGTCATCATCGGTAAGTCCCTCGTCACCTCCGCAGGCTACTACGCAATGCTCGAAGGCAGAAAGAACACCGTGACCGATGAAAACGGCGTGACTACCGAATACGATATCATCTATTCTCTCCAGTCCGCGCTTTCCGCCACCGTTCTCCAGCCCAGCACGATCCTTCTTTCCACAGAGCTCACCCCCTATTATAACACCTTCTCCATTTCCGATTTCATTCTGATCCGCAACAACAAAGCGAAAGAACGCGACCTTGTCGTTCGCATCGGACTTGCAGAAGAACAGGGCGTTTCCGCGGCAAGCTCCGTTTATGAAATGTCCTATCCCGGCGCTTACGTCATCAACGAAGACTCCTTCGGTAACGACGTTCTCGGCGCACTTGCATATATCACGGCAAACAATATCGTCGCATACGGTGAAGAGATCCACACACCTGAAGTATATGAAAAATACGGTCTTGACCTCGATGTCGAGCGCATTGCAAGCGTGACTGACAAAAACTATGCCATTCTCGTTTTCAACTGCATGGCACCCGCGACTGAAAATTACGACGATTATACCCATGCACTTTACTTCAGCGAAAAATTCACCGATCTTGACGGCTACGATTACTATTACGTTTACTCACCTTACCGTGAAGTCATCGGCAAGGTGCTTGCGGAAAACTTCCCTTTCATCGAATGGACCGTAGCGCACTACACCAGCCCTTATATGTATTTCGAATATTTCACCAGCGCGGAATACGTGGAACTCGTTTCCGAAAGAGATGACATCGACCACAGATTCATCATCTCCGGCAAGGAAAAATTCCGCCACGTAGACGTGACCAAATCCGGTGATGACGGCGAGATCATTTATAAGGACGGCACACAGACCCCCCTCACTTATGATGTCGACGTCGTGACGGATAAATACGGTTATTCCGATTATTACGGCGATTTTGAGATCTTCCGTGATCTTTATTACGTTCTCATCACGAGAACCTTGGCACTCTATGCTGACGTGGATTCTTCCACAACGATCGCCGGCGACGAACCTGCTCGCAGCATCACCGTGAAGACAGCGGCAAAGGATCACCCCATCACGTATTATCGCTATGATGCAAACGGCAACAAAGCGGAATCTATCCGCGATCAGGGCGGCAACATCATCTGCCATGACGTGACTGTGAAAACCACGCTTTCCAGCGGCGAAGTGGTCGACATCACTTATGACACCGCTTATTTTGATGAAGACGCAAAGAAATTCTTCCTCAAAACACATGACGTAAACGACGGCTACGATAAGCCCAGCGCTTTCACAAACGATGGCAAAGGCAACGTAAAGCCCACCACTTTCCTTCCCGACACCGCAAGCGGTGTTTATAAGGAAACCATTTATTCTTATGAGATCTATGATCTTTACGACATCTACACCAATGCAGATGGCAAAGAAGTAACACAGCTCAACCCCACTTATATGTATATCATTCCCACCGTGACCGTGAACACCTATCGCATCGCCACAGGCGGCGAAAAGGTGCTTCTCGAAAGCGATGCAACGACCGCGGAAGTCGGCGTATATATCCGCACAGCGACCATTGACAAGCTCTTCTCTGATACCAACAAGCTTCTTGACGGCATCGAGATCGACACCTTGGCATTGAACTGATCACAAAACAAGAAAAAATCCACGGTCACCCGTGGATTTTTTTACAAGCAAAGGAGAAACAAATGGAAACAGAAGAAATGATCGTGATCCATAAACAAGAAAGCAAGATCACACTTTCCACCGCCGGCAGAACCGTGACGTTCTACTGCGAGCCCGAAGAACTTCGCGATTGCAGTCGCCTTGTGAGCGATCTTTTTTTGGAGGGATCTTTTATCCATGCTGATCTTTCGTCGGTCTGTGACCTTGCAGCAGCCAAACAAAAAGTTCGTTTGACCAAAGGCTTTGCCACCGGTGAAAATCGTGCAGAAAAAGCAGCAAGAAAAGCTTTTGAGCATATCGGCGAAGCATTTTCCGTTTTGATGCTTTTGAAAATGCCACCAAATGCCGCTCTTGCCGAAGCGGAAGCGGCAACCACCACAGCAGTAGCCTTCATTCACCCGGAAGCTTCCGTTTTATGGGGCGTGGATCTTTGTGAGGAGATTGGCGAGGGCTTTGCCGTTGAGGCACTCGTCTTCTAAGGAAAATACTCTTGCTTTTCCCCTCACACTGTGCTAAAATGAATTTAGGAAAAATATTTTTAGGAGGTCTTTATGCTCACGCCAACCAAAGTTGAAACTTACCCGCTTCTGGCGGAAAGACCGCTTGCTAAGCTGATCGCATATACCGCAGGCATTTCCGCGGAAATGCCGTTTAATGAAAAAAGAAAAGCCGTTCTGATCATTCCCGGTGGCGCTTACTGGCTCCAAAGTGACATGGAAGCAGACCCCGTGGCACATTTCTTCCTTTCGGAAGGCTTTAACGCATTTGTTCTGCGTTATTCTGTGGGACGCGGCGTGGATTCCGTTTGGCCAAAGCCACTGATGGAAGCTTCCGCGGCAATGAAATTTATCCGTGATCATGCGGAAGAATTTCACATTGATCCCGATTACGTTTTCGTCATCGGTTTTTCCGCAGGCGGACATCTCGCAGGTGCGCTCGGCACAATGTGGGATCATGATGAGATCGAAAAAACGCTCGGCATGGAAAAAGGCTACAACCGTCCGACCGCAATGATCCTTTCCTACCCTGTGATCACAGGGGTTGGTGAGATCGCACATCGCGGCTCTATCAATAATATCCTCGGTAAAATGCGCGAAGATGAAGACGCAAGAGCTTCCGTTTCTATCGAACGCGCCGTTTCTGAAAAGACCGTTCCTGCCTTCCTTTGGACAATGATTACCGACCGCGAGGTTTCTCCGCAGAATACACTTCTCATGGCAGATGCCCTCGCCAAATACAAGATTCCCTTTGAAATGCACATCTATCCCGAAGGCAGTCACGGCATTTCTCTTGGTACAAAAGCGCTCGGCTTTGATTTCCCATCGCTTGCAGGCTGGGCACATGACGCCGTTCGCTTCCTTCACAGCATTCAGCAAAAAAAAGATTGACTACGAAAGAAAGGATTTTTTTCCATGCGTACACCGACTTCGATTCAAACCGTACAGATTCTTGAAAATAAACCGAACGTCACACTTACCGCTTATATCGCAGGCACTTCAAGTGAGATGCCCTTCAACGAAAAAAGAAAAGCGCTGCTCGTCATTCCCGGCGGCGGTTATCATTGGTGCTCCGACCGTGAAGGCGACCCTGTGGCGCTTCATTTCCTTTCGCAAGGCTTCAATACCTTCGTTTTGGAATATTCCACCGCGCACAACGCTGACACCGTCTGGCCCTCGCCGCTTGTCGATGCGTCTGCGGCAATGAAATATATCCGCGATCACGCAGAAGAATTTCGCATTGATCCCAAATATGTTTTTGCCATCGGTTTTTCCGCAGGCGGACATCTCGCCGCAGCACTTGCTACCCTTTGGGATAATGATGAGATCGAGAAAATACTCGGCATGGAAAAGGGCTACAACCGTCCCACCGGCGTCATTCTTTCTTATCCCGTCATTTCCGGGCTCGAATATGCGCATCGCGGCTCTTTTGATAACATTCTCGGTGAGAAAAAAGACGATGAAGACGCACGCCGCGCACTTTCGCTGGAATATTGCGTGACGGAAAAGACCGCTCCTTGCTTCATCTGGTCGACACGCCCGGATAGAACCGTACCGATCCAGAACTCGATCCTTTTTGCTGAAGCACTCGCGAATGCGAAGATTCCTTTTGAAATGCACGTCTATCCCATGGGTTGGCACGGCACCTCGCTTGCCACACCGAACGTCGGCTGTGATTTCCCCGTGATCAGCCATTGGACCGTCGATGCCCTGCGTTGGATGAACAGCATCGAAGCAGAATAAAAAGCGCCATTATGAACAATGATAGAAAACCGCACCGCAACGGGAGTTGCGGTGCGGTTTTTTTGCTAAAATGAGTTTTTGAATCTCTTATTTTTCTGATGGTATCAAAATATCTTTAGAAAGCTTGCGCACTCTCAATCTGTTCAAGCAGTTTGTGTCGCCCTTTCCACCGGCACAATATGCCAGCAAAATATCGCCTGCTTGCGTTTCATGAATTGCCGTATAACAAAAGCCGCTACCCTCATCATATTCTAAAATTTCAGAAATCAAAAAATTTTTTGCTTCTTTATCCAAAATGGCAAGATTTAGTTTCTTTCTGCCATCGGTCCAAACACCATCTACCACAGCAGGGCTTCCATTATATTTAGGTGTTGGATTCCACACCACGAGCAAACGATGATCAAGCAATTTTTTCGCACAAAGCGGAGAGGAAGGACTTGTAAAGCGAGAAGGACTCGGCGTGGTCCAAGTTTCCCCGTCATCTTCCGAAAACATTTCATACTGTCTGCCCAAGGTGGTACGAATATAGCACCAGATCAGACCATTTTCCAGTTGCACCACCCCCGGCTCCATCGCACTGGAGCACGACGATAATTTTCCTGCACCATGATCATTCCACACGGATACAGGGAGCGAAATATTTTCTGCCAAAGCATTCCAAGTATAACCATCGTCATCGGACGCCAAAATATATATTTTGCCTTCTCCAAAGAGAGCACTTCCGTCCGCACGCTTCACAGCCGAATGTTTTGCCAGTGGCATTAGTAGTCTTCCACTTGCCAAACGAAGGACTCTGTCATTATTGAGGACGTAATATCCATCTTCCTTGACGCATTTTGTATGACCAAGCCATGTTTTTCCTTCATCGGAAGAACGCACAAAATAAGGAAGACAAAAAAGTTTCGCATTATGTTTTTGCAAATAGAATAGTCCGATATCACCGTTTTCCATTCGCACGAGAGAAACAGACATGATATTATCCGCACCTACATTCTCGCAGGAAAAAACGAGGAAAGGCGCGCCAAAGGTTTCCCCCTCATCGGTGGAAATCATACCGCAGAGATCCGCCGTACATTCATCGTTATGACCAGCACCTCTGTAACGGGTATATACAAAAAGAATATCTCCGTTTTTCAAGGTAATAAACGAACCTTCACTATTTCTGTTATTCATCTGACTCGGTGCCAAGTCCAAAATATGTTTCCCTAACATAGAAATTTCCCCTTTTCTTTATTGGTATGCTTATTTTTTTGTTACGAAAACGATGCTTTCCGTGATCGTCGTTTCTGCAAAGGAGATCTTATCGCCGTCCACGGTAAATGCGACAGGTTTACCGTCAATATGTACCGCCCAGATTTCTTTCGCACCGCCGAGCGTGACAGAAGAAAGCGTCAGCGAGCCATCAAGAATGGAAATCATAGTTTGAGCACCATTCTTCTCGAAATTACCCCAACCTGTGCCAAGACTCCAGAATGCGCTGAAATCACCCTCTACAATCGGCGCAAAGCCGATGGTCTTTTTCGGCAGATCAAAAGTAAATCCGCTGAAAATGGGGAGAAGCGCGAAGCTTGCCATCGCGCGCGCGTAGTTATTACCGCACTCGATCTCATTCCACGGATTGCGTTTTTCACCGTCGTAACGGTCACGGATCGCACGAACAGCCGCAAGTCCTTCTTCGATATAACCTTCGCTGATGAGAAGCCCCGCAAAGGCATATTCAAAGCCCGTCATACATTCCTCGCAGTAAGGGATCGGAATCACAGGCTTTTCAGCGCCTTCGGGATAATCGCAGATCACCGTGCCACCCTCATCGTTCATGGCAAACACACGCCACATATTCGCAAATTCGCGAAGACTCGGTTTGAAGTTATTCTGAATCATGCTGGCAAGAGCAATTTGACGCTGTTCTTTATCGAAAATATTGCCAAGTCCCAAGAGATTCGCATGCCATTGACCGAGCATCTGGTCGATCTCTGAGCCGTCCGCGATCTGATATTTAAGCTGACCTTTTTCTTCGTTCCAGTAGTTCGGGCAATTATAATGCTCCGTATAAGCCTTATTGGTGAGATCGACTTTCTGGATAAAATATTTGCCGTTAAAGAGATTTTCTTTGGTATATGCATATCCTTTGGCAAAGAGCGCGCGGTAATCCGCCGCTTTTTCTTTTTCACCGAGGTAGTCTGCCATCTCCGCCGCCGCGGAAAGCGCCGCAAGGTAAAGACCTTCCAACCAAGAGGACGGGCCAAACATTTCCATATCCAAGGTGTGATGCTGTCTGCCTTCCAAAACGCCGTCACGGTCAAGGTCCCATTCGTCGGGATTTTCTTCGCTCCAAGCATAAGCCAAGATCTTTTGCACCGTTTCCCAATGTTTTTTCAGCCACGCATCGTCACCGCTGATCTTCCATTCGCGCAAAGTCTTCACGACGGTGAGCATGGAGCCGTCCACGCAAGCACGGGTCCTCGAAACCCCTCTGCCAAGGGGAAGCAATGTGCGGAAGCCCATCTTCCCGTTTTCCTCCACGTCTTGCTGAAATTCCGTTTCACGGAGCGAACGCTCAAGGTCGGGAAAAAGGAAACAAAGTGCATACGCATAGCTCCAAACGTGTGTGCAAGTACCTTCACAGGAGCCGATATTGGTGTGAACGCCCTCCCAGCCGTAAAATGCGCCGTTTTCAAGGCGCAAAACCGTCGGCGATTTCAAAACGGACATGGTGGACGAGATCGCGTCAATGACGGCAGGATCCAGCGTGGACAGATGAAGCGTGTCGCGGAAAAGCATTGTTTTTTCAAGGAGCGGAGCATAATTTTCCAGCGCGTAAACGGCAGAAGCACGGGAATTTTCAAAGCGTGTGGCATAATAATTTTTCCACGTCACGTCTTTATCGTTTTCGTCCTTGCATCGCCACCAATAGTTATAGTTGTTCGGCACGTTCCATGCAAGAACGAAGCGTGTTTTTTCATCTTCCGTGATCGGTGCGCCAAGCGTGCAACGGTCGGCTCTGTGAGGTGCATCGTAATGACGGTCACGCAGCTCCCCTTTGGTCATTTCATACCAGAAGGTGGAAACCGAATCTCGCCATTCACCGCGATACCAATATTCCTGCGCGATCGCATCTTTGGCATCGGTCGCCACAGTGAGATCACCGTATTCGGTGCTGTCGGCAGACTCGTCAGCGAAACGGAGCATGATCGCGGCATTTTCATCATCGGAAACGATCTTATTTTCGGTGCGCGCAAAGGGGTTGGTGACGGAGAAATAGATAGCATATTTCACGTCTTTTTCTGCATTTTTGAGTGTGATATCAAAAAAAGCGGCAGGAAGGCTGGAGTTTTCGGAATCAAGCGGAATCATCGGATTCCACGCAGTAAGGATCACGTCACCGGGGAAATTTTTGTCGCGGAACGTGAGTGTCGCAATCGGAAAACGTCCATCAAAGGTGACGTCCTCAAAATGCGGATACGCGCACATCGTGTCAGATGCGCACCCTTCCCCAAAGCCGATGTGTCGAGGACCACGCGCAAAACCGATGAGATTTTTCGTCACGTCCCCTTGCAGGATCTTTACGATGCGGTGTCCGTCGGGATATTCCGCTTTCACAGCAAAAAACGTACAACCGTTGATGCTGTTTTTATTCGGTCGGTTATAAATTTCAAAATCAATCAACGAACCGTTGCCGGCAATGCCGATGGAACCCGTGCCAATGCCACCCAAAGGGAAAGATATCTCTTTTAATTTTTCTTTCGTATAGATCATGATAATCTCCATTCTGCGATCAGTATCCTAAAAAACACCGATCGTTTTGCCCTTTTTGTTTTATTGTAGCATAGGTTTTTGGGTTTTTCAAGATAAAAACAGGATAGAAAAAGAGCTTCTACTGTTTTAGTGTAAAAGCAGAAGCTCCTCACGGGAAAACACCGTTTGAAACGCGCGATTGATCGCATATCCGATGAGTTTTCCCGCGTCGGACGCGATCACGTCGATCTCTTTTGGTGTCACAAGAAGATCGGAAAGCGAAGAAGGCTCGGCGGAGGAAAGACCTGCCCTCTCCATTTCCGAAAAGACGAGTGTTGCCGCATCAATGACAGTCGGAACGCCGATCGCGATCACAGGAATCCCCAGCGTTTGCCTTGTGAAAGCCGCTTTTCCGCCACCAACGCCGGAGCCCGGCACGATGCCCGTATCGGAAAGCTGGATCGTTTTCGCAAGGCGGTTTCCGTCACGCGCGACGAGAGAATCCACAGCGATCATCGCGTCGGGGCGCAAATTTTCCACAGCAAAACGGACAAGAGAAGCCGTTTCCACACCCGTTTTCAAAAAAACACTCGGCGTGAGCACAGACACGTCGAAAAGTCCGCTCCCGTCAAACCACGCTTCCTCTTCCACACGCATACCATGCGTGACAAGGACGTGAGATGCGGCGATCACACCCACGGCATCTGCCGCAAGCGCTTCGTTTCCGAGCCCCAAAACCAAAACGCTTCGAACCTCTTTGCAAAGTGCCGTAAGCTCCGCCGCCAAAAGATCACCAAGCGCCAAAAAACCTTCGAGAGATGCCATCTCCATGCCGCCGTGTGTCAGCGTAATATACCGCCCCATCGGCTTACCGAGAAGTGATTCCCCTTTTTGGTTTATGATCTCTACGGTGCTAAGCCGTATATTTTTTACCGTTCGCTCCGTATAGCGAACGCCGTCCGGCTCCTCACTTCTGCCACCCATGGCTTGATAGCGAAGCTCTTCTGCCAGATCTGTTCGAATCGAAAACAAAAAAATCACCGCCCACGAATAGTTTGTTCGTAGGCGGCGTTTTTATGCGTCAGATTTTCATTATTTGATATCGAACTCCGGTGGCGTGTCGAGATCGTGCGGCACAGGCTTGCCGTTCTTTTTTCTCTGCTTCACACATTCGGTGAGAAGATATTCGATCTGTCCGTTCATAGAACGGAAATCATCTTCTGCCCATGCGGCGATCGCCGCATAAAGCTTTGGCGAAAGACGAAGCGGAACTTGCTTTTTTTCCACAGCACACCTCTTTTAATAAAGACTGCCGGAATTAACGATGGGCTGTGCGTCCTTATTGCCGCATAGCACCACGAGCAGGTTGGAAACCATTGCCGCTTTGCGTTCTTCATCAAGATGCACCGTATCGTTCTGAGAAAGGCGTTCAAGTGCCATTTCCACCATGCCTACAGCACCGTCCACGATCATTTTTCTCGCGTCGATGATGGCAGATGCCTGCTGACGCTGGAGCATCACAGCCGCAATTTCCGTTGCATAGGCAAGATAAGTGATGCGTGCTTCCACGATCTCAATGCCTGCTTCTGTCACACGCGCTTGGATCTCGTCCTTGATGCGCGATGCAACAACTTCGCTGGAGCCGCGCAAGCTGCCGTCATCGGCAATGCCGTCCCCTGTGGTGTCCACGCCGGGCGCCACGTCATAAGGATATACACGAACGATATTACGAAGCGCAGTATCACACTGCAAGGAAAGAAATTCCTTATAATTATCGACGTTAAATACTGCTTTTGCCGTATCCACGATGCGCCATGTAACTGCAATACCGATCTCCACAGGATTACCGAGGCAATCGTTGATCTTTTGACGATTGTTGCTGAGTGTCATGATCTTGAGAGAAAGCTTATTGTTGACAACAGGAGCGCCTGTCGCGCCAGCACCCTTTGCCGCAAGAACCGTTTCCACGGTGTTCACGTCACCGCTTTGGCTGAGCTTTGTTTTTGCCGCGGGGTTCACGGAAGAACAAAAAGGATTCACCGCATAAAAACCCTCACCCTTGAGTGTGCCGATATATTTGCCGAACAGCGTCAGCACGAGCGCTTCCTGCGGACGGAGAACGCGAAGTCCCATATAAGGGAGCCAACCGATACAAAGCCAAATAAGCCCCACGATGATCCATGGCATACCAAACGCCAAGCCTTCTTCATCGGCAATCGCACCGGCGATCAAAAGCGCAAATGCCGCGATCATACCAAGGGTCGTAAGCACCAGCACAGCCATGCCGTTTTTCTTATTTTTCAAAACTTTTTCTGTCATTTGGATAACCTCCCGATGATATTTTTCTTTACATCTATATGATATCATTTTGATATCACTTTGTCAAGAGATTCCCTAAAATTAAAAAAAGAAAAGCTCTCCAGCGGTGTGCAAACCGAAAGGAGAGCCTTTTCATTCGTTATTCTTCGTTCTGCTCGGATTGAGAATAATAGGGATCGATCATATATTTTTTGATCTTCGGATAAGCGGCGTACATCGCAAAGAACGCACTATTGGAAAAGAGGATCATGAAAATGCTGATCACGCCGAGCGGCAAAAAGAGCGAACCGAGCCAGATCGTGAGGATCACGAGCATGACAATGCAGATAAACATCACGAAATTGCGTCCAAACGCAAGGAGCGAGAAGATCGCGGCATTTTTGATGATCTTGAAGAAGCCAAGCTCAAAGGTGACCATGATGGTGTAGATATAATAGCGCATGAAGGAATAAAGCATCGCAACAAGCACCATCGCATAGAACATGACATAATAATTTTCGTAGTTCACATAATACATAAAGAGCGAATACGAGCTGACACCGAGGGTGATGACGTCAAGAATACCCATTGGAACGGATTGCTTCCAGCTCGACTTGACCGTGCCGATGAAATCCTGCCACATGAAGATCGGTTCGCCTTTGACGAGGTTTTTGATGATGTAAGTACAACCTGCGTTCACAGGACCCCAAGTAAGTATGATCAGCGCGGAAAGCGCATAGAGGATATTGGTCATGACGGTGTTCGCATAGATCGTGGACATACCGCCGTGGATCCCCGCGAGGATCGACATGGACGGAGAAAATTCACCTGCCGCCGTGCGGATGCCGTTCAGAACGGGAAACATTTCACTTGCAGGTGCCACACCGGGTGTGCTGAAAATACCGCTGAGCGCCAAAAGGAAAAAGATAAACGGAAAATTTCCCAAAATATAGAGCGCATTCACCCAGATCAGCTTCACGAAACGGCGCGAATAAAGCTTAAAAAAGTTTTTGAAATTATAATCTGTGATGGGGGCTTCCTTTTTAACACCACGGCCGTCCTTGCCATAGCTTGCAAAAAAGCCAAATTTTTTCTTTTTCGGCGCTTCCACAGGTTCGCCGAATTCATTAAATTCTTTCACGTTGTTCGTTTCCTTTCTTTTTTAATGCAAATCTTTGCCGTCGTCTTCGTCTGCCGACCAAGAATCCGCAAGGTAATTCATGTCACCCGACAAAAGACTCAAAATGCCTTTATAAACAAATTCGGCACGATCGTCGAAATTGTATTTCATCAGCTCCGCTTCTCTTTTCGTGGGTAACACTGCGGAAGTCTGCATATAAACGCCGTCGCGGTTCTCCCAGATACATTCCAGACGAAATCTGCCGTCTTCGGTTTCCGTCACACGGCTTTCTGTGCGATCGCCGCCTGCTCGATAGGAAAGCATACGCTTCGCCGAGCGAAGTCCCTTTTCACGGATCGTTTTGAGCAGATCGCTTTGCAACGCTTCCGTTGCGGCCCGTCCTGCCTCGGAGATGGCGAAATATTCCTTGCCGTCGACTGTCGTTTTGAGCACAGCGTCCGTTTCGCAAAGCTCATAAAAACAATCCATAAAATCAAATTGTCCTACAAATTCGTCCTGCACCACGATATCGTTGAGCGTCACGAAATCCACGGGACGATCCAAATTCATGAGCAGATATAAGATAAATACTTTGATATCTGTTTTCTCCCGAAGTAAAAACATGGCATTCTTCCTCTCTGTGCATCAAAAAACGGATTTTTCTTCTTATTATTGTACCACAAAATTTCGTTCCTGTATATAACTTTATAAAAATCGTTACAATTTTTTCATGAATACTTGTGTATTTTCCTTTTTTATGATAAAATTCTTTTTAGACGAAATCTCTCCCAAAAGAATTTCACCACGGACGGTTTCTTTTGCAAGCTTTTCTTTTCCTAAAGAAAAGCGGAAAACTCCTCTGACAAAATCGCGTATTCCACGATCGTGTGATACGAGCCTTTAATAAACATCGCCTTTTTGTGAACCGCTTCGCGGCGCATACCGCATTTTTCCGAAACACGCATGCTGGCGTCGTTCCCTTCCATGATCTTCGCTTCCATGCGGTGTAGCTCCAGCTCATGAAAACCGAAGCGCATCAGACGGCGAAGTGCTTCGACGGCATAGCCTTTCCCCCAAAAATCGGGACTTAATACATACCCCACCTCGGCGGCGTTATTGGCAAGATCAAAGGACGTAAAGCCGCAGGTGCCGATCATTTTTCCGCTTTCCTTTTCCACCACGGCAAAATCATAAAAAGAACCGTTTCGATATTGCCCTTGCAAATAAGAGAGATATTTTTTGGTGAATCGCGGCGTGTCATGCGGTGACCAAAGAAGATAGCGACAGGTTTCGGGCATTTTTGAATATTCGTACATATCCTTATAGTCGGATACGGCAAGCTTTCTGAGAATGAGTCTTTCCGTCACAAGCGTCGGCGGCGCGGAAAAAATCGAAAGATCGGATTCAAACAAAATGGTAAATTCCTTTCTGTGATCGTAAAAAAATCAGTATAGCCAAAAGATTTTTCGGAAATGATAAGAACTGCCCTGATTTTATCATAAATTTCATAAAAATTCAAGAAAAAAACCGCATATATTTACAGACGATTTGATTTCCATTCATTTCTTTGTAACAAATTGCGTGTAAAATAGAAACATAGAAAAAAATCCTCGAAAAAAGGAGAATAACACATGAACGATTTTGACAACAACCAGAACACCCCGAACGGCAACGATTCCTCGGAACCGGAAAAAACCACACCCGAAACGGAAAACCCCGAAACAGACGTGACCGCGCCCGAAGAACCGACACTGGAAAAAGAACCGGAAAGTCCCACAGAACCGCCTCATACCGAGCCGCCTTACAGCGAATACGGCGCGCCCCGTAACGATAATACACAAGGCATGTATAACGGCCAGCGCCCCTACGGAAACATGGAGCCGCCCCGCAAACCGCGCAAAGAGATCCGTATGTCCCGTGGCGGACTTGCGCTTCTCGTTGTATTTTGTCTTGCGATCTCCATCATCGCAAGTGCAGGCATCAATGCCTTTTTCTCCACCGCAGATGCCACCACACAGAATACGTCAAACCAAGAAACCACGCTCGACGCACAAAGCAAGCTTGATGCCGAAACCACAGCGGCAACCACAAAAAAACAGACAGAAACCGCACCTGCTGTCACTGCAGGAAAGACCGAAGGTGTTGCCACCTCCACCTATACGCAGATCGCAAACGAATGTATTAAGTCCGTCGTTATCATCAACGTGACGGAAACCACCGTTTCTTACGGTCAGGAATACACCACAGGCGGTGCCGGCTCCGGCGTTATCTACACAAAGGACGGCTATATCATCACAAACTATCACGTTGTCAATGAAAAAACCTCCACGATCTCCGTCGTGCTTTATGACGGCAGTGTTTACGAGGGCAGATATATCTACGGCGACGAATACGTTGACCTTGCGGTCATTAAGATCGAAAAAAATGATTGCAGCTATGCCACGATCGGTGATTTTTCCGAAATGCAGCTCGGTGACGAGGTGCTTGCCATCGGTAACCCCCTCGGCTACGGTCTTTCTGTTACCAACGGTATCATCAGTGCCTTGGAACGTCAGGTGACTATTGAAAACACCACGATGACGCTCCTTCAGACCAGTGCCGCGATCAACAGCGGTAACTCCGGCGGCGGTCTTTTCAACATGAAAGGCGAGTTGATCGGCATCGTAAACGCAAAAGTGGGCGGCACCTCTGTGGAAGGCATGGGCTTTGCGATCCCCTCCACCACCGTTGTGAAGAGCCTTAACGACCTCAAAGAACACGGCTATATCACAGGTCAAGCACGCCTCGGTGTCACCGTTTCTCAAAGACAGTATTCCACATGGCCTTATATCCAGACATATTATTATATTCAGGTTGCCGAGATCAATGAAGACGGCAGTGCCGCAAAATCGGGACTTCAGGTCGGCGATATCCTCCAGAAATTCAACGGCGAGGAGATCACTTCCTTCACGATCCTTTCTCAGCAGCTCACCAAATACAAAGTTGGTGACACGGTGACACTCACGGTTCGCCGTCCCACCATCGAACAAACGGAAAATAACCTTGCGGAATATCTCAATTCCTGCGAAATCGTGGAGATCAAGATCACCTTCGTGGAATTTAATCCGAACGCTTAAAACAAAAACAGAGAGTCTGATCGACTCTCTGTTTTTTATTTTCAAATCGTTTTTGCGATAGCAAGCACCTTGTCATAAACCGCAGGTGTTGCTGCAAGAACAGAGCTGGGAGCTGCAAAGTTGATCGCATCGCCCTGCATATTGGTGATGATACCGCCTGCTTCCTTGATCAAAAGTGCACCAGCCGCAATATCCCAAGGAGAAAGCAGATATTCAAAGAAAACGTCATTTCTGCCGGCAGCAAGATAAGCAAGATCCAGTGCCGCTGCACCTGCACGACGAATATCGCTGCAAGCGTGATAAAGCGCTTCTGCAAATTGGAAGGTCTTCCGTCCGAGGGTATCCTTATAATAAGGACAAGTTCCCATCGCTACGATGGAGTGGGACATATCTCTTTCCATCACGTGCATGGCGTGACCGTTGAGATAAGCACCTTTTCCTTTTTCCGCGGAAAACATTTCATTCTGATACGGATCATAAACCGCAGAGAACACAGCTTCGCCATGAGAAAACATCGCAACAGAGATGCAAGAATGACGATAATTGTGGATAAAGTTTGCAGTACCGTCGATCGGGTCGATGATAAAGCAGTAATCACGCTCCAAAACGCTTGCGTCATTTTCTTTTTCTTCCGCGATGAAATAGGCATCGGGGATCGCTTTTGTGATCTCTTCGATCAAAAAGTTCTGAAC